>CAMDZX010000074.1 GCA_945910925.1 uncultured bacterium
GCCCAAATCCAATAAATACGTACCAAGCCATAATAAGTGCGATGCAATACGGTTTAATTCCATCATCATTACTCTTATATATTTTGCAACTGGCGGAACTTCTATCTTGTTGAGTTGTTCGACTGCATTACAAAAAGCGTATGAATAAAAGAAACCGCTTAAATAATCAATTCTGTCAACCATTGGTAAATATTGGATATACGTCTTTGATTCGGCAAGTTTTTCCATCCCCCGATGTAAATACCCGATGTCAGGTTCGCAGGATAAAATTCTTTCTCCGTCAAGTTCAAGTATCAGTCTTAGCACCCCATGAGTAGACGGATGTTGAGGTCCGAGATTTAATATCATATTATGCATTCCAATTCAACCTTTCATCATTTATTTGATAATCTTTTCTCAAAGGATATCCATGCCAGCTTTCCGGCATGAGTAGGCGTCTTAGTTTTTTATTTCCCTCAAAATATACTCCGAATAAATCATAGATTTCGCACTCATCATAATATGCACTTGCATATATATCTGCAACAGAACTTGTTTTGTCAGTTATATTTGTCGAGATATATAACCTGTCATTCAGGTATGTAGAAACAATGGGATAGATTAATTCAATATAGTCTGTATTATCAACTGCAACAATCGTGAACAGCGTGTCGTAAGATAATTCGGGGGATGACTTTAAAAACATTAAAATTTCACGAATTCTTGTATAATCAATTACTACTTTTTCTCCATCAAATTTTATATCGAAAAATTTAGATTTAATAATATCAAACTTATCCATTGTTTACCTTTCTGACAAGTATTCCGTCACATTCTTCTAATTCGATATTGTGAGATGCAATAAATTCTTTTCGGGTTAGGATTGATTCTTTTTTTATTTCCTTCTGCAAAAGAAGTATCGCATCAAACAGAGCTTCCGGTTTTGGCGGACACATCGGTAAATAGATATCAACCGGCAGAATTTTATCAACTCCTTTGACTACGGAATAGCTCTCATTATCCGAAAACATCCCTCCGCTACAATTGCAAGCCCCCATTGCAATTACATATTTTGGCTCCGGCATTTGTTGGTATAATCTTAGTAATACAGGCGCCATTTTATGTGTAATCGTTCCGGCACATATAAGTAAATCCGCCTGCCTTGGCGAAGGACGAAAGACCTCCGAGCCGAACCTTGCGATATCAAAATTTGATGCTGATGCGCACATCATTTCTATCCCGCAGCATGATGTTGCAAATGTAAGAGGCCAGATTGAATTTGCCCTGCCCCAGTTTAATATTGTATCTATTGTTGTTAGTATATAGTTCATTTTTGTCTCCTGTGTAAAGTGAATTGCAAAAGTGCAAAAAGAATTAGGAGTAAATACGCAGTAATCGTATTTGTATGAAATTTTGAATATTCAACCCCTGTTGCCAATATCGGATAAATAAATATTGATGAAATATCAAAAATCATGAACATTATGAGATATCTAAAATATCCTATATTAAAACTTATATTCTTGAAGTGTTTGACCTTTATTCCGCATTCATATGTTGATGACTTTATTCTGTCCGGCGATTTATATTCAAAAATATATCCCATAACAAGCATTGATACAGCAGTAAGAAATGCAAACAATATAAAACATGTTAAGAATATTAGATTTTCCATTATAATTCTCCGAATATGCTATAATGT
This sequence comes from uncultured bacterium, assembly GCA_945910925.1. GTDB lineage: Bacteria > Cyanobacteriota > Vampirovibrionia > Gastranaerophilales > Gastranaerophilaceae > UMGS1585. Next base: position 1,682 of record CAMDZX010000074.1, read on the forward strand.
GATGGTATGAACAGATTTGCTAAACATATTTTTTTAGTTTTTTGTCTTTGTGTTTTCATTAATCGATGTTATGCAACAACAAAATATGTAAATATCGAATATGATGTTCCTATTGATTACTCAAAGATTGATAAAAATGCACTGGCGACTCAGGCTAATTTATTTTTTAATCATTTTGAACAAATAACCGATGACGAATACAAAAAGAAATACATTCAACCATTGCTTAACAGATATTCCGTATTGTCGGTTATGGTGCCGGAGGATCCGTTTAATTTTACAAGACTGGGGATTCTGTATGATATTATGGGAAACGACAGATATGCAAAATCCTGTTTCTTTAAAGCAACTAACCTTGTTCCCGATTATGCTTATGCAACTTATTCTTTTGGCAATTATTACTATAAACGGGGACTATACAGAAAAGCTCTTGCTCAGTATAAAGTGAGTGAAGGTTTACCATATCCTTACAGTTATGACAGGTATATGAAAATGGGTGCGGTTTATGAAAAGCTTGGCAACTATAAAGAAGCTCTTGTTTTTTATAAATCAGCCTACAAACAACAAAACGGTCTTGATCTATACAACAAAATACTACTCTTAGAGGAATTAAACTCTAAAAATATGTTGTACCATTAGAGTGTTCAGAAGTATACTCAGGATATGTGATGAGAAGACTGTTTTTAATTTCATTTATTTTTATGAATTTAATAATCGGATTAGGCGTTTCTGCTCAGAGTGCGTTTTCTCCTTATACTTTAAAGTCTAACGAAGTTTTAATGAGTCAGGGTAGTTATAATGTAGACCTTATCGACCCAACTGCAGCAACCAGCAGAAGAAACAGTTATTTTCCGGGATTTAGAGGTGCAAACCAGATGATAGTGTATACATCCGCATTTGGGTATCGTACGAACACAAACGAATACGGTACGGAAGCAATTGTTGTAGACAATATAGTTACGGAAATAAGCGGAGCCGATTCTGTCATTCCAAAAAACGGACTTGTTATAAGCGGACACGGTAAGGCAAAAAATTGGATGAACAAAAACCTTACAGTCGGTACGAAAGTTTATATAAACAAAAATACTAAATTGCTTACGGCTTATACGACATCTGACAGTTATATTTATAGCGCACAATCTCAAATAAAAGAGGTTAAATATATCGTAGGAAAATATTTACAATCCCATACAGGATACAATTCTAGACGGACAAATGCTTACATTAATCAGGCTGAAAATTACATTGCAAAAGCCATGAGAAGTCGTATTAATGTAAAAAAATATTCGGAGTTAGCGATAGAAGCGGCAAATACTGCGCTAGCATCGGCAATTCCTTATAAAGACGATGAATTGCGCGGAGTTTGGATACGCCCGACATTCAAAACTCAGGAGGAAATTTGTTTAGCATTAGATTCACTTTCTCAGGCAGGAATAAATACAATATTTATCGAAACTTATTATCACGGTATGACAATTTATCCGAGTACGGTTATGGCAAGTCGCGGTTTTGTAAAGGTAAATCCTGATTATGCAAATTTTGATGCTTTGGATTTTTGGATACACGAAGCTCACAAAAGAAATATAAAAGTTCATATATGGTTTGAAACATTTTATATAGGAAACAAAAATCCTGCAAATAATCCTAAAAATATTATTTCAATAAATCCATCGTGGGCAAATGTTACAAAACGTGATTATAACCAAAACCGTCCGACGGCTTCGGTTTCAGAACATAACGGATATTTTTTAGACCCTGCAAATCCTGAAGTGCAGAATTTCTTATTAGAGTTGTTATGCGAAATTATACAAAAGTATAGACCTGACGGGATAAATTTGGATTATATAAGATACCCTCAATCAATATCTTCTCAGTATGTGGGAAGTGATATGTCAAGTTGGGGATATACACTGTTTGCAAGAACTGATTACAAGAATATATATGGTGTTGACCCTGTTGAATTGACTCAGTTTGAACCATTGTGGGAATCCTGGAATGAATATCGCAGAGATAAGGTTACCGAATTTGTTCGTAGAGCATCTAAAATATGTCGTTCCAATAATGTTGCAATAACTGCGGTTATTTTTCCAAACAGACAAGCTGCACTTGATATGAAGCAACAGGATTGGAAACGTTGGTCCGTAAACAATTATGTAGACGGGTTTACTCCATTATTTCTTACTTGTGACCCTGCAACAGCAACAGGATTGATGAAGGAAGTGTTGAACAATAAAGATACAAAAACGAAACTTTATGCAGGTTTGTTCATTACGTTTATGAATGGTTCTGAATCCGATTTGATAAAACAGATAAATGCAATGAGAGATTTATCTCTGGATGGTTTTAGCATCTTTGATTATGCACATTTTGGAGAAAAATATATCAAGCCGTTGACTATAAGTATTTGTACTGAACCGAAAAACGAAAACAAATTAAATCCGTTCTCAGTGCAATCCTCTGCGAATAGACGTATTACGGCAGATAACACTTCCGGCTTAAACCAAACAAAACGGAGTTGGTTTAAATGGAAGAATAAGGAGAATCATAAGTATGAGCGAAGAAAATACAGATAATAAACCTAAACGAAAATTTTTAGGGGTGTATTTTTCTTGTTGCCATGTATACGGCAGACTTTATCAAAATAAACAGGGTACGGCATACGTTGGCAGATGTCCGAAATGTTTGAGAACAATAAAAGTTCCGATAGACAGTAATAGCAGTAAAGGTACAAACAGGAGGTTTTTCAGTGCAAATTAGTGATTTGAGAAAAGAATATGAATTACTTGATGTTTTTTGCGGATTAGCAGAAATACCTTCTCCATCATTGCATGAAGAAGGTGTGATAAGATATATCGAAAATTTCTGCAAACAACACGGCATATCATATACGCTTGATGATTATAAAAATGTTTATATAAGAATTGATGCTACTGATTCTTCCAAAGAGTCTGTAATGTTATCTTCGCATATGGATGTTGTCGGGGATAATTCGCCTGTGATACTTGAATTGGACGGAGATTTTATTAAGGCAAAAGGCAGGACTCTCGGTTCTGATGACAAAGTCGGGGTTGCATCCGCACTTTTGTTGGCTAAAACCGTGAAGAATTCCGGTATTAAACATGGCGGACTCGAAATAACATTTACCAGAGATGAAGAAACAAATATGTCAGGGGTTGAACATGTTCAATTTGATAAAATAGATTCGACGTATGTCCTTGTGTGTGATGCGGATAAACTTGCGCAACTACAAGTTTCGGGAGCAAGTTATACAAATGCAAAGATTTCCGTAAAAGCCTTTTTAGGCGGACATTCGGGGAATGATATCGGGGACGAAAAACGTCTTAATGCTGCCAAACTTATTGCAGAACTTATAAACGATATGCCTCAAGGTGTTTATTATAAAGACAATACGGGTGTCATTACTTCCTGTAATCTCGGTGCTATTGTAGCGGGTGGTATTCAAAATGCGGTATCTACTCTCGTTGCAGACGGTGTTAAGTCTGCTGATTATATAACAGAAATTAACGAGCGTTCTTCAACAAATATCATTAATACAGATGCAAAAGCCTCTTACTCAATAAGAAGTGCAAGTCCTGAAAAAGAGGACGAACTTAAAGAGATTATGAAATCTGTTGTAAAACGCTTTAATGAAAAATATGAAGAACTTGCAGAGGTAGAAATCAACTTTGAAATCCATCTTCCGCCGTTTGTTAAGGTTGATGATGACAGGATTGAAAAAGTTCATACAAGAGCGTGTGAAAAACTTGGGATTAAAAACGAAATATCCTCCTTCCATGCCGGTGCTGAAACCCATATTTATGCAAACAAAACAAATAAACACGGACAAAAATTCAGACCGTTTTTATTAGGTTTGGCTGATATTTATAATATGCACTCGGCGAGGGAAAAGGTTGATTATAAATCCTTCCTGAAAGGGTACGAAATTATCAAAGAGACATTTATTGAGTTTAATAAATAAAAAGCAGGTCTTGGGGAAAACCCAAGACCTGCTTTAATGTAAATCTAATTAATACGCCATAATATTTCTTGTATGGCAATCTGTTCCGCCTGTAATAATCAGGTTATATTTTGCTGCGATGTCTTTTATTTGACGCATGGATGCAAACCTTATAACCGCACGGTGTCTGCGGTACGGATAATAAACTTCAATCCCGTCAAGTCCGTATGATACAAGCTTGCCCACAAATTTATCCAAATTCAAAGCCCAACAACATGCCGGATGCGCGAGAACTGCAATTCCTCCGGCTTCGTGTATCGCATTAATAAGTCTTTTTATATCCCGTTTGGCAAATATTCTCACAATATCTGCCTCTGTTTCTTTTTTTGTTTTTGCCATAAACTCATCTAAAACAGGATTGTCTACATCAATTCCATATGCAAGAAGATGAAGAAAAACGTATCCGCACCAACAATCAAACTCTACGGCAGGAATAAGCACATCATCTTTGAATTGTTTATGTCCTTCAACCGTGTTATGGTCGCATATTGCAATTTTGCGGTATCCTAATTCCTTTGCTTGTCTTATAATATCTTGAAATTCAGCCTTGCCGTCCGAGTATTTTGAATGTATGTGAAGGTTTACAAAATCAAAATAATCCAGAGGTTTAAATGAAGATATTAATTCTCTAATATCGGGTCTTGTTTCTGTTTTGCCTTCTTGTTCAACAGTATCAGCTTCTCTTTCTGTAACATTATTCGTGTTTTCTTCAATAATTTCTTCAGTATTTTTCATATTTCGTTGCTTTTATCTTATAATTATAACGTAGGGTTTTACTATAATTATTATATAATAAGAAGGCTAATTGTGACAAAAAAAAATAAAACATGTTTTGATATATTTTTACAAAGTGTAGGGCTTTATTTTTCTAACGCTGATAAGTTTCTGCAATATATGTTGTATCCGGTATTTGGGCAGTTGCTCGGCGTTATAATTATATATTATTCCATTATGTTTTATGATAAAAATCTGACTGCACTTTTGGTCAACTATCCCGTATTAAATACGGATTTGTACAAAAATTTGATACTTTTTGTAGTTTTAATTCCGGGTTTATTTATATACATATCGGCATTGTGGAAATATTGGGTTGCACATGCTTCCGTAAATTCAATGACCGACAATCTCTTGAAATCCGATAGGGTATACGATTTGCCTGCACATACAATGCTTATTACAAGAAGGTGGTTTCCGTATTTGTGTCTGTCTGTCTTGTATGGTGTTATTATTTTTCTTACAACACTCCCGATATTTTGGATAATCGGCGGAATACTCCTTGTGTATTTCACATTCGTGTTTCAAGTGTTTGTGTTTGAAGAAGATTTGTCTCCGATAGATTGTTTCAAAAAAAGTTCGGTATATGTACAAGGAAATTTTAAAAAGGTCTTTACTCTGATTGTATTATTAGGAACACTTACATATTGTATCATCCCGCATATCATGTATACCTTTTTAACCGTAATCAAAGTAAACGGATTTTTAACGGAATTTGTATCGGAAGGAATTCAAACATCTTCTTTGTACAATATAAATATTATGCTTTCAGCAATGAATCATACTCCCGTTGAACCGCTTGATATAAGCAAATTGATTGTTGCAATTGTGATATACAAAATTACCATACAAATGTTATTACCGCTGCGTACAATATGTATGTGCCTATGGTATAAAGCTTACTGTAATGATAACGATGTTGTAAAACAGGTTGATAAAAAATTTATGAACAGGGTGAATAAAGAAGTAAAACGTCGGAAGAAATATAAGGACTAGTTTATGTTTATTTGCAAAAACTGTAAATCAATTGATAAATTTGAACTTATGTTTGCTGCGGATTACAAGGGCAGTAAGAAATTTACGCACAAGTATAATAAAAACGGGGATATTGAAATTACTGTCGACGGATATACCTTTATTCCCGATTTAATGTTTATGAATCAGCACGCAGTTTGCAGATACTGCGGTCAAATATATATGTGGGATTACACAACAGAAAGAGGCAATGTATGAGAAAAAATAATCGCGGAAACAAAGAACTCAGACCAATAAAATTTACAAAGGATTTTACAATACACGCTCCGGGCTCGTATCTTGTAGAATTTGGAGATACAAAGGTTATTACAACTGCCTCTGTTGATTACAAGAGCCCAAAATGGATGGAAGAAAATGACAAACGTGGTTGGGTTACGGCTGAATACTCACTTTTGCCTTCATCGACAAACACAAGATGCCAGAGAGAAAGAACAAAGATTTCAGGCAGAACACAGGAAATTCAACGTTTGATAGGCAGAAGCCTTAGGGCTTGTGTTGATTTGGAAAAGATGACAGGCGTAACTATTACAATTGATGCTGATGTTATTCAGGCTGACGGCGGGACAAGAACTGCAAGTATTTGCGGTGGTTTCCTTGCTCTAAAGGAAGCTGTTGAAAAACTTATTGCAGAAGGTAAACTCACGGAGAATCCTATAATAGAGCCGGTTGCTGCAATATCTATCGGAATTTGTAATGACGAAATTCTTCTTGATTTAGATTATGAAGAAGATTCACATGCCAGAGTGGATTCAAATGTTATACTAACAAAAAGCGGTAAAATAGTTGATTTTCAAACAACTGCAGAAGGTGAACCTTATGAAAAATCACAAATGTTAGAAATTTTTGATACCGCAAAAGAAGGTATTGATAAAATTATCAAAATGTATGAGGAATAAGTGATGAAAAAGTTATTTTTTATATTTGTATGTTTTATTTTTCTGGTTTGCAATTCTTGTTATGCAAAAAGTGTGAAATTTGTTCAAATAACAGATGTTATGTATGGCAAGAATAATTCGGCAGAACTCTTGTCAAAAGCTGTTAAAGATATAAATGAAATGAGTGATATTGACTTTGTCGTATTCACCGGTGATAATACCGCAGGAGCGAATGTTGAGTTTCTTAATGCTTTTGTTAAAGAAGCCAAAAAATTAAACAAACCGTTTTATCTAACTATCGGAGATAGAGATGTTTCAAAAAGCAGACATCTTGAAAAAGAAGTTTATGTAAAAAAACTGCACAAACTTCTTGGACACAAATCGCCAAAA
>CAMDZX010000075.1 GCA_945910925.1 uncultured bacterium
GTTGGTGTAACTTCAATGTTTTCTATGATTGATAAAAACCTTACTCTGTCATTTTGAAATCTTGAAGGAATGTTTATCATAACCGAACTTCCGTCAATTGCTTTTGCGGGAGCTATTGTGTTTGAAATTGCCTGCGCAATTCTCGATGACATAGTGAAATTTGATTTATCCATAGAAATTGTAATTGTGTTTTCATCCCCGATTTGCGTATCAATATCACGTTCCATAATTGCCCCACCCGGTATTCTTCCCGTTGAAGTGATTGCGGTTCTTTTTGATGCTGAACCTGCAATTTTATTAATACCGCCTACGGATACCGGCCCTTGTGCAACTGCAACCGCTTCACCGTTTGGTGCTTTTAATATAGTTTGAACAAGAACACCGCCTTCAAGACTTTTTGCATCGGCTATTGTTGAAACCGTACAATCTATTTTATCCCCGTTTTTTGAAAACGGAGGAACAGTTGCCGTTACGATTACTGCGGCAGAAGAACCTTTTTGGATGTAGTTTTCCTGATCAATTACCGTACCAAGATTTCTGATAAGCATTTTGTTTGTAATCTGAGTAGAACGAGAGTTGTCACCAGTACCAGGCAACCCGACAACGACACCGTAACCGACAATTTGGTTTTCTCTGACACCTTTTACGTGTACAAGGTTTCCTATTCTGACGCTTGCGGCAATACTTACAAGCGGATTAATTATCCATATCATCAGTATTAGTATTGTTGTTAATATTTTCTTGTTCATTTTTTTGTTTTGTCCTTTTGAATTATGTTTTCTTAATTTCTTATCAAATATCTTAGAACAGGTACTTAATAAATCTGTTGAATATACCTTCATTTTGACTTCTGGAGATTGTGCCTCTGCCTGATAGAGCAAATTGAAGATTAGCTACATTATAGGAATAGATATTTCCGTTTGTATCTATCCATCTCGGGTCAATTAAACCTGTTACAATTAAATCCATACGTTCGTTACCGTTTACAAGAGTTTTTTTGCCTTGAACGGAGAGGTTTCCGTTTGGCATTTGCTCAACAACTTGTACCGCGATTTTATCACCGTATGAAAAACTTCTTGTGCCTTGTGCATTTGATTCTACTTCATTACTTCCGCCGTAACCGTTAGAGTTTCTAAGAAAACCGAGTCCGAACCAGTCTTTTAAAAATGAAGTAAACGAATCGGTTGTTGTACTGCTTTTTGATGAAGAATAGTTTAAATTATCGTTAATCGTAATAGTTTCAGCCATTACAATAGATATCAAATCCCCGATTTGTCTGGCCTGTACACCGCTGAATAATGATTTTGGCGCTCCGTTATAATTTGCGTTTGCTCCAAGTACGAACAAAGACTCTGCATTTGCACTTTGGCAAAAACCAAGAGTAAACATTGTAACTATTCCGATTAAAACTAATATTTTCTTTATCATAACTGTACTTCCCAAGTTTATATATTTACCTGAACTTTATTTTCTCCAATAACTTTTCCCGTATAAGTTTTGTTGTACATTTTATTTTCAACGGTTACATATTCACCGATTGTACCTTCTGTTTTTGCAATTCCGTCGATTGCAATTTGAAATCCGCTATCCGAATTGAGTATAATTCTGACTTCCGAATTTCTTGTTACATCAGGTCTTACTTTGACAAACCGTCTGTCAATATATTCACCTTCTTTGAAATCTTTTTTGGCAACCATTTCTTTAGTTATCATATTGCGTGTAAGAACAAAATTTCCTTTATCTGCAATATTCATTTTTTTATAAACAACTCTTGAACTGTTTATCGGTTGTTCTCTCGGAATATTTTCTGCGGCAACCAGAACTTCTTCATAAGCTTTTACGCTTATCGGAACACTCAATGTTCTTTGTAATTTGTTATCAACTAAAAGATTCACTCTTACGATATCTCTAGAATTGATATCCGTATTCTCTGATTGATTAACGATTTCATAAGAGATAACACCATCCGGCACAGTAAGACTCTGAAAAGGAAGCATCGTAATTTTTATATCAAATTCGGCAGATGCTCTTTTGGAATAATTTTCCAGAATAATACCAAGTACATCGCTTTTTATCTTATCAGCACTAAGCGTACCTGCATGAGCAGATGATGCAAGTATAAATAATGTTAAAATTGTGCTGAATATTTTGTTCATGATATTATCCTATCTTATCTTACAAGGTTATTTGTTGTTTGCAGAATATCATTTGAAGCATTAACCATCTTTGAATTAGATTCAAAAGCACGTTCCGCTTTAATTAGTCCGATTAATTCATCAACGATTTGAACATTTGACCCTTCAAGCATACATTGTTGAAGTTTTCCTAAACCGTTTTGACCCGGAGAATCTTGAATAGGTGTACCTGATGCTTGAGTTTCAACATACAAGTTGTGTCCGATTGACAATAAACCTGACGGGTTTTGGAATTTTACAAGTTGAATTGCACCAACCATAGATTGTTGAATTTGACCCGGAAGTGTAACAGAAACATTACCGTCCTGCGTAATTGTAATTTCTGTTGCATCACGTGGAATATTGATTGCAGGCTGAACGATTAAACCATCGTTGGTAACAAGTTGTCCTAATGAGTCTAACTGAAAACAACCGTCACGAGTATAAGAAAGTGTCCCATCCTGTTGCATAACTTGGAAGAATCCTTCACCTTCAATTTCAACGTCAAGTTGTCTGCCTGTTGAGATTGCAGTACCTTGTGTAAATACTCTTGTTGTAGCAACTGTTTTAACACCAAGCCCGATTTCTAAACCTACCGGTTGATACGTTCCTTGGTTCATCAGTGCGCCCGGAGTTCTTGCGGCTTGTGATAATAAGTCTTGAAACTCTGCTCTTGAATGTTTGAATGCCGTTGTATTGACGTTTGCAACATTGTTTGCAATAACATCCAAGTTGTTTTGCTGAGCTATCATACCTGTTGCTGCTGTAGTTAATGATCTTAACATTTTTACCTTTCCTCACCTAGTCTGAATTATTCAGAGTTTTGTCGTACTCTACCCCTTGATACGACCAACCGATATCGCAGAATCCAGTAAAGTACTGTTTTCTGTGATAACTTTCCCTAAAGATTCGTAGTTCCTTGATGTTTGTATTGTGTTTAACATTTCTTTTACAACACTGGTATTGGACATTTCCAACATACCCTGTTGTATTGTATATTTTGCAGGAGGTGTAACAAGTTCACGATTTTCTGCACTTCTAGGTGCAAATTTGGAATACCCAACAGAACATAAATCCTCTTTGTTGCTGAAATTAAAGATTCCAAATGCACCTAAAGGATAATGTTCTTTTCCGTCATATGCTTCAATATTCCCCTGCTCAGTAACCAAAATCTGATACGCTTTAAGGTCAGTACCTTCCATATCATCGTTAATGAGTCTTATCGGACGACTTTCGGTATCTAATACAAATTCACCTTCTTTTGTAGTTAAGTAATAATCACTGTTTGCGCAGAAAGAACCGTTTCTTGTATAACCGATATTACCTTCACTATCCATAACTTTAAAGAATCCGTCACCTTGTAATGCAAAATCATATGGAACACCTGTTTTGGAAAGCGCACCTTGAGTGAAATCGTAAGTGATTTTCATTGCTTCACTCCCCATACTCAAACTTCCGAGATATCTGTTGTTTCCTGCGCTTTGACCTTTAATTAATTCTCCGTTTTTTTGATATACAGACGCATCCATAACATTTTTGAATGTAAGCTGACTTTTTCTATAACCCGGAGTATTAACGTTTGCCAGATTATTTGCCGTATTATCCATATTGTCAATCAGTGCCATCATACCGTTTGATGCTGATTCAAAACCTCTTAATAACATTAGTTTGCGTCCTTAAACCTTCCGTAACTTGCCATTACATTTTTTACATAATTCTGAGTTTCACGATATGGCGGGATTCCGTTATATTTTTTTACGGCATTCGGACCTGCATTGTATGCTGCAAGGGCAAGTTCTTTATTGTTTCCGAATCTGTCCATAAGTCCTTTAAGATACTTGGTTCCGCCATATATATTTTGCTCTGCATCAAATGCGTTAGTGACTCCGAGTCCTTGAGCGGTTGAAGGCATTAACTGCATTAATCCCATCGCACCGCAATGAGATTTTGCCTTCGGATTAAATCCTGATTCCTGTTTTACAACTGCTTTTACAAAATCAGGATCAAGATTGTTTTGGGTTGAGTATTTTTCAATCAGTTTGTCTATCTCACCGTGACTTACATTTTCTCCTGATGAAGGTACTCCCGGTTTTGTTCCGTATTCTTTTTCGTATGTACTGTCAAGAATTTTTTGGAAATCACTATCCGTCTGTGCTACATCCATCCCGAAATTCATCATTTCTTGGAATTGGCTTTCAATAGCACTAATACGTCTTAATGTCAGTTCCAAACCGGAAAGTTCCACGTTCTCTCTCCCCCTGTACGTCATCGCACAGTATATGTTTATATTACTTACCAAGTCTACACTATAAATTTAAACTATTTGGAGGAAACTAACATCAATCATAGGGTTGAAGTTTAATTATTATATATAGACCATTTGGTCTATTTCTGTTTTATAATGTATAAATGGTTTTATTATCACTTATTCTAAGAATACTTTCAAACCCGCTTGCCAACGTGTTTCAGAAAAAACTGGCGGGTGAATACGGTTCATTTTTTGTTAATATGATAACTTATGGCGGATTGAGTTGTGTATTATTACCCGTTATTTTACATACTAATTTTGTGATATTACCGCCAACAGCTTGGATATACGGGGTATTAGGCGGGATTTTAGGAGCATTGGGGAATGCCTTTCTTGTAAAATCATTATCTCTTGGCGATTTATCGGTTTTAGGACCGATAAATTCATATAAATCCGTTGTTGCAATGCTTTTCGGAATATTTTTCCTAAAAGAAGTACCCTCAATACCTGCAATATGCGCTGTCGGTCTTGTTATATGGGGGAGTTATTTTATATTTGATACGGTTGAAGAACGATTCTCAATTTCTCTTTTTAAACGAAAGGATATTTTATACAGGTTTCTTGCGCTTGTTTTTACCGCACTTGAAGCTATTATGATAAAACACGTAATCCTCTTATCAAATATTACGGTTTCTTTTATATTTTGGGCATTGTTTGGATTTTTATTCTCAATGTGTTTTGTATTATTAAAAAGAGAGCGTATAAAAATCCCTGATAAAAAAGCATTTGTTTATTTCACAGGCTTGATTATAATGTTTGGAGTTATGCAATATACAACAAATTATGTCTTTGTTCATATGCAGGTTTCTTATGCTCTTGCACTTTTTCAACTATCATCGTTAGTAAACGTATTTTTCGGGTTTAAAATATTCAATGAAAGAAACATTCTCAAAAAAATTATAGGTACGATAATTATGATACTTGGCGCAAGCGTAATTATACTAACAAATTGATTATAAAATATTGAATTGTTAAAAAAAAATAAACTTTCCTTGTATATGCGACTTGATAAACTATAATTAAAAATGTACGATACTGTAAGGGGAGTTTTAGGTTATGTCAAATCCTTTTAAAGATAATCAAAAAAATGAAATCAATCCTGAGGCGGAAGTTATTGTTGATACTGATAACACTACCGAAAAAACTCAAGAAGCTGAGGAAAATCAAGAAGTTGAAGCTCAGGATGATACAGAAAATACGGAAACAGAAATTGACAAACTCAAATCTGATTACGAAAATTTGAACAATCAATATATCAGACTCGCTGCGGATTTTGATAATTACAGAAAAAGACAGGCACAAGAGCGTGAAAGTCTTTTGAAATATGGTGCAGAAGATACTCTAAAAAAACTCATCGAAGTGCTTGATAACTTTGACAGAGGAGAAAAAGCAATTCAAGATGTGGAAGATTGTGAAAAAGTAAAAGAAAGCTTCAATCTTGTACATAAACAATTAACGGATGCTTTGCAAAAAGTCGGTTTGGAAACGATTAATTGCGTAGGGGAAGAATTTGACCCGAATTTCCACGAAGCTGTTATGCAAACTCCTACAAGCGAACAACCTGAACATACAATTATTGCGGAATTACAAAAGGGCTATAAACTCGGTGACAGAGTGCTAAGACCTGCATTGGTTAATGTCGCAACTGCCGAATAAAATAACAACAAAGAAAATTAAGAGAAAAAGATGACGGATTATTATGAAATACTGGGAGTATCAAAGGATGCTACCAAAGATGAAATAAAAAGTGCCTTTAGAAAAATGGCAAGAAAATACCATCCTGACGTTAATAAAGCGCCGGATGCCGAAGAAAAATTTAAAGAACTCGGGAAAGCATATGAAACTTTAATGGACGATAACAAGCGTGCAACTTATGACAGATTTGGAGAAGAAGGTCTGCAAAATGCCGGTTATTCAACTCAAGGTCCGTTTGCTGACGGTTTCGGAGATTTAAGTGATATATTTGAATCTTTCTTCGGCGGGTTCGGGTTTGGTGGCTCACGCAGGGTTGATCCTAATGCTCCGACAAGGGGTGAAAACCTGAGATTGGATATTGAAATCGAGTTTGAAGAAGCCATGTTTGGCGTCGAAAAAGAAATTAAAATAGACCATCTTGAAACCTGTCCGTCTTGTAACGGAACGGGAGCAAAAAAAGGAAGTCAACCGATAACCTGTCCGACATGTGGTGGACGTGGCCAAGTGCAGCAAACGACACAAACCATACTTGGAAGTTTTGCACAGATTACGACCTGCCCAAAATGTCACGGAAAAGGAAAAATAATTTCAGAACCATGTCCTGATTGTAAAGGTCAAGGTGCAAAAGAAGTTGAAAAGACACTTACGATTAAAGTTCCCAAAGGTGTGGATACAGGTTCTAAAATGCGACTTTCAGGTGAAGGTGATGCAGGTAAAAACGGCGGACCTTCAGGAGATTTATACGTGATTATACACGTTAAACCTTCGGAATATTTCCACAGAGACGGTATAAATATTTATACAAAACTGGAGGTTTCTCCTGCACAAGCTGTTTTAGGTGATGAAATCGAAATAAAAACTATTGACGGTGAGAAGAAAATTTCAATCCCGCAAGGTCTGCAATCCGGTGACAGGATTACAATAAAAGGTGAAGGCGCTCCAATCATTTCAAACCCTTCGATGCGAGGGGACCATATTGTTATTGTTACCGTAAAAACACCTACACATATTTCAAACGAAGAAAAAAGCTTGTATGAAGCATTATACAAAATAGAAACAGGTAGAGTAAAAAAACAGTCTGTCAAAGACAAAATAAAAGGGGCTTTTAGATAATGAAAAAAATCCTTCTGCTTTTTATTGTTATGATATTTACTGCAGTATCTGCAATAGCAGCAAAACTGCCGGACGATGTTCAAGCAATACTAAAAAAGACATTTCCTTCCGTTGATATAAGATTTGACGGGGTTATTATACTCAACGACGGTACAATTTATTTACCTTTGTACCCCTCTAAAATGAAAGAGCCGGAAGCCCTTACCATAGAAACAACCTACCCTGCAAATACACCGTTACAAAAACGACCTGAGGTTGTTGTTTTTAATAACGATTTTGTTTTATTAAAAGTTCTCGTTAATTCTGACGGTACAAAAACTGTTAAGAAGTTTGATAAACCGCCGGTTGTTGTAAAATCGGGATTATTACCTCAGGATATGCTTATTCCGAGAAATTTAATCATACCCGAAAACTTAAAGGGCATAAAAGGTAACCTTAATATAAAGGTTGGTCCTGCAGACGATATAAAGGTAAATGCAACAAAAATTAATTATGATAAACCTATTTATATAACAAATAATGTCAAACAGGCAAATTTAGTATCTTCTGTACCACAGTTAAAGGATAAAACTTTATATATTCCGACTTGTTATACAAAAAATATTCAGGTCGTGAAAGGGGAAGCTTCGAACGCTTCTTATGCACTTTCACAAAAAGCAATTCCGAACTGTGCTGAAATAACACCCGATAATAAATTTTTATTGGTAACAGGATACAACTCCACGTTGGTAGATGTTATTTCTCTTGCCGATGATAAGATAATCAAGCAGCTTGATTTAACAACCAATGGCGGAGAAATCGTAATGGACACAAAGCGCAACTGCGCTTATGTAGCAAGCCCTGATGCGTCCACAATTTATGAAATATCATTAAGTAATATGAGCTTAAAGAAAAAAATAAAAGTAAACGGAAGATGCGAACGCCTTGCTATGAGTGGAGATTATCTTCTGTATGTGGACAAATTAACAGACAAAATTTGGAGTATAGAGTTTGAAAACGAATATACTTTAAAGGATATGGGAACGTATCCTAATATATCAAAATTAATTTATATAAACGGGAATTTATACGTTGCAAGCCGTACAAAAAATAGAATTGCCGTTTTGGATTATAAAAATCAAACATTATTATCCGAATATGAAACAGTAAGAAAACCTGTTGATATGCTTGCTTACGGAAAATATTTATATATCTTGGGAGCAGAGGATAATATTGTTCAGGTGATTGACAGAAATACCGATGAGCCTGTCACAAATATAGCTTTGAATACAAAAGGATTTTCTACTTCAATGACAGTAGTTCCAAATTCACCGTTAGTGGTGGTTTCGGATGCAAAAGCAGGTAAATACTCCGTTATTGACCTGAATAAAAAAGCCGTTATCAGAACAAACACTCTTGACATGCCGGCAAACAAAATTATAATCGGAAGAAATATCAGGAAGATTTAAAAATGTCAGTTTTAGATGAAACATT
>CAMDZX010000076.1 GCA_945910925.1 uncultured bacterium
TACGCTATTTCTCGTCAAAAATCAACCATTTGTTGTGACAGAGCCTTATAAAAATATATTTGAATTCAAATATTGTGAGTGGTAAACTTTTAGCTGTTAAATAATTAAAACAGAGAGAAGGACAGTATGGAACAATTAATCACTCTTATAAAAGTTACTGCACTTGCAGGCATGGGCGGAACGGGTCTTGGCGGAATAATAGGTGCATTGTTTAAAAGAGATTCCGTAAAAACAGTCAGTTTACTTCTTAGTTTTGCTGCTGGAGTTATGATTTCTATTGTATGTTTTGACCTTATCGTAAGCTCTATTAATACAGGTACAAGTGTTTTTATAGTATCTTTAGGTATATGTTTGGGTGTTGTAATGGTCTACCTTCTCAATCTTTTTATAGATAGGGCTACTAACCCTGAGGTTAAGCATATCGGTAAAAACCACCCGTCGACAGCAGATAATTTGGACGAAATCATCCACAGTAACCATTTGTCTGTACACCTCAAAAAAAAGGATACAAAGTTGTCATTGTTTATTGCGGGGTTGATTATGGCGTCTGCAATCGCTCTACACAACCTGCCTGAAGGTATGACAATCGGTGCATCTTTTGCAAATAATAAAGGTATAATGGAGGGTTCTGCCCTTATCCTTGCAATATTAATCGGGTTACATAATATCCCTGAGGGTATGGCAATTTCTGTTCCGTTAATTAACGGCGGTGTACAAAGAAGAAAAGCAATATTAATCACGGCGCTAAGCGGCACTCCTACTATCATAGGTGCACTTTTAGGGTATTTTATCGGAGATATTGGAGCTTTGGGACTCGCTATCAGCTTGAGTTTTGCATCCGGTGCAATGCTTTATGTTACATTCGGAGAGATTATACCTCAATCAATATTGATGTATAGAAGTAAACTCCCTGCGTTCTTTGTCATTATAGGAATGATGCTCGGATTAATCATTATTTATCATTAATTGTGATTTGTCGGATTGAGTTTTTGGAATAGAAAAACCAAAAGTAGATGTTTCATTTACTTGGTCGCTTGATGCGTGAATTTCTCCACCGTGTGCATCTATAATTTGTTTTGACAAATAAAGCCCGAGTCCTGTTCCCGTTTTTCTGAATTTTGCATTCTTTTTTTGTTTAAACTTGGCAAAGACATCAGACAAAGCATCATCCGAGATATAACTGCTTTTGTTCACTATATCAAACAGAATACCCGAAGAATCATTGGTATCTTTGATATAAATATCAATATCAGAATCAAAATAACCGTATGAGTTTGCATTGGATAACAAATTCAATATTACACGTTTTATTTGGAACTTATCTGCCTCTATGGTTGTTGATGATGCGGACGAATGAATTTTTACAATCTGTTTTTTGTCTAACAACAAGTTTGACATTTGACCGATTGTTTCATTGAGCAATTCTTCTAAATCAAACTTATCCAACTTGATTTTTATACTCCCGTTGTCATAAAGATACGTATCTAAAATTGTGAATATCAAATCAGACATATAGTTACAAGAACCTTTAATCTGTTTTAAGATATCACGCTGAGGAGTGTTTAATTCTCCAAAATAGTTATTTAATAACAAATCTAACGCGTTTATCTGTGCCAGTGTAGGAGTTTTAAGGTCATGTGTCATTGTCGCCACAAATGTGGTCTTACGTTCATCAAGTTCTTTTTCTTCATCAATATTTTCAAAAATTACTACAATATTTGTAACCTGATGGAATCTGTTAAAAACAGGAGCTTTTGTAATACGATACCAATGTCCTTCAGGTTGGTTTATTACCTGAACAAATTTTTCTGTTCTTATTGGGAGTTTAGTTTCAATAATTTTTCTATCATCTTCTTCATGGATTTCAAAATTTTCGTACAAATCTTTAGTTGAAAGTCCTACAATTTCTTCAGGGCGAAGCCCGATTAAATCAGCATGTTTGTTGTTTGACAAACGAATTCTTCCGTCAAGTTCTTTCAAGTACATAACAATAGAGGTACTATTAATAATTGTCGACATCAACATATGTTGAGCCGCAATTTTGTCCTCTAATTCTTTTGCTTCAAGCATACTCAAGTAACGGATTATCAAACTGCTTATAATAACAAACACCGTAATCCCCAGGGCATCTATCGGACATACGGTTACACGCGGAAGTATAGTCGGTGTAACCAGAATATAATACAAGATTACAGACGAAATAAACAGTATCAGTATCTTTTTTCTGTCCAACATATATTATAACCTTCTTAATCCACTATATATTATAGCAATAATACACAAAATATTTTAAATATTATATAGCCAAAAGACTATATTTTATCATATTTACAATTTTTAATATAATAATTATTTTAAAATTCAAGAATAGCAAGGGTTCTAGTATATTGACTCAAGTATTTAACCTGTAATAACCGTAAATATATAGTTACAAAAATTAACAATTAAATAACAGTTATCAGCAATAAAATATTAGCCATGAGGAGTTAGAAATAAAAATATACGAAATTTATAATACTTAGTATAATGGGTTCCAATCAAGATGTAGCAAAAAAATTTGGAGCAAAACTTGCATACATAAGAAAAAGCAAAAAGCTCTCACAAATAAAACTTGCCGAAATGGTCGATATGAATTTTAATTATATCGGACAAATAGAACGTGGCGAAGCAAACGTTACCATGAAAACGATGATTGCTATTGCGAACGCTTTGGATGTTGAATTAAAAACGTTATTTGATTTTACGTTTTGATAAATAAAACTACCAAATAATTTTATTTTTCCCCGATTTTGTGCTACGTGGTAATGTAATCGTGAATTGGTTTGAGGTATCGTTTGTTTCTAATGAAATTGTTCCGCCGTGTGCATCTATAATTTTTTTGGTAAGATACATTCCGAGTCCGAATTGTATAGTTCCTTTCGGAATTACACCTGCGCCGGAAGTATATTTTTCAAAAATATGATTTTTTGTATGTTCATCAATCGGTAAACTTGTGTTTTTAAATTCTAAAGCAATATTATCATTATCGGTTTTGAGAGTTATCATAAAATCAGTATTTTCAAACACATAATTAATACCATTATTTAACAAATTGGATATTGCCCTGCGAAGTTGGATAGCATCAATCTTGATAATTTTCTCATTTTGTTTTAATGAGGAATGTTGAATCAAGCTTATTTTACGGTTTTCTGCCAGAGCCATATTCTCTTTTATACAGGTGGTAATCAAATCCTCTATGTTGGTTTTTGTCTTTTTAAGTTTTACGTTTCCGTTGTCATATTTGTACGTATTTATCAGGGTATAGAGCATTTCTTTCATGTAATTGGCAGATTCCATAGTAATTTCAAGCATTTCTTTTTGAGTATCGTTTAGTGTGCCAAAACTGCCTTTATAGAATAAATTCATGAAATTAATCTGCGCAAGTAAAGGATTTTTTAAATCATGCACCAGAGTTGCTATAAACAAATCTTTTTGGTTTTCGAGAGTTTTTTGCATATCAATGTTTTGTGCGATAGTAACTAAACCATCGACCGTATTGTCTTTTTTGATTATCGGGGCTTTCAAAATATTATACCAATGCAGTTTACCGTCATAATCCAATGCCGGCTTTTCTTTATTAAGAATTTCTTTGTTGTCCAGTACATAGCAATCTTCTTCATAAGTATTTGCGGATGCTTTTTGCATATCAATACGAACATCTTTTGCATAAGGGTCAATCCCTAAATTTACAAACCTTTTTGCATTTTTTGAGCCGATTATGTAGTTTAAATCCTTATCTTTCATATAAACCAACATTGGTAGATGTTCAAGTAATGTATTTAACTGGTTATTTTTACGCAAAATTTCATTTTTTAGATTTTCTTCATCCGTTATATCTTCAGATATTGACAGAATAAAATCTACTTTTCCGTCTTTAATTATCGGAGTAGAGGTTTGTTGAACAATTCTTAGTGATGATTTGGTTGTAATTTTAAAGGAATAACGTTTTGGAACTTTTGATTTTAATACCTCATCAAGTTGTTCTTTTACAAAATACAAATTGTTTTCCGGAATTACTTCATAAATACTTTTGCCCACTACATTTTTACGTGATCTTATCCCGAAGTGTTTTAAGAAGGATTTGTTGCAGTCGACATAGCGATAGTTTAAATCTTTTATACTTATTATTTCGTGGCAATGTTCTAATAATGCGTTAATTAAGGGTGTGTTAATTCTGTCTTTTTGCTTTTCTTTTGACACATTAAGCCTCGTTGTTTTCCATAACTTTTTCATCTGAGACAAACATCATGGAAAGTTTATAACATATTTATAATACAATCAATAATCAGGCTATAAAGATAACCTGAGTGTACTACGACTTTTTTACAAAAGTTAAAAATTTTAACACATTTGCAGTTTTATAATTTAAATTTATAGTGAACCAAACGCATCACTGCGAGCATCCATTAATTTGTGCCAGTATTTTGGCTCAATATGCATTTTACTAACTTTTAACGCAAGAAGTACATCATTATGGTTAGGTACTTTTCCCTTGCTTGCATCTCTATAAATACTGTTCCAGTAATTTATTCTAGCTATTTGAGTTTGTTCGGATGTTTTACGCTTAATTTGAGATACTTTGTTATAATACCTTCTGACAATCGGATTATACGCAATATTTTCTAAATCAGGCAAAGACTTAATTCCACCGTAATCAATTATTCTTCCTGCAATAGTGTTGTTTTTGTTCGCTTCAATATCATCATGATATTGTCCAAGTTTATACAAATTAACTTTATGGGTTTGTTTTGGTAGAGTACTATCGGCAAATTCGGTTAAACCTACATTATGTTTTAAATTCAAATAATGTATAGGAATAAAATTAGAAGTATCCAGAGGTGCTCCTGCTGCATTTTTTATAAATTGTGTAAGATTTGTTTCTGCCTCAATACCGTTATTTTTAAATTCTTCCGTCATTCTGTTATGAACAATTACTTTAAATTTATCCGTTCCGTGATGATTTTTAATGGAATCATACATTTTTAAAATAACGCTGCGATACTGTTCTTTTTGTTCCGGCGGAATTATTTTTGCGGAAGCATTATTAATAATATTATCTGCTATTTTTTGATAAGGTTTTTCTTTAATTTCTGAGTAGTATTTTTGTATAATTTCAATAATTTTATCAAACTGTTGTTTGTACACGGCTTTGTCTTTAAAACTTAACAAAACTTTTGGATGAATAATTTGTTCATCATCTTTGTTTAAAATCTCAAGTTTAAACCCGTTTTTAAACTTACCCTGATCAATATAGCTCAATTTTACTTTATCATCAGGCTTTATTATACCCAGTTCTTTAAATCTTGAATCAATGTATTTGCCGGCAGTGTTTGAAACTTCCGTTAAATATTCCTTCGGCGGTAAAAATCTTGTTCTTATTTGGTTAAATATTCTCGGAATTCTACTTGGTTGAAACTCAATCTTAGCAAGTTTTGGCAAAAACGGATTTATCAAATTTTTAGGATTTATATTATCTGCTATTTCAAGTTTTTTAAGCTCAATATTTGATAGTATTGCATTCGCATTGTGTAATGTATCCTTTACACCCTCTATTTTTTGGGCAATCTCTGTTTTAGGTCTGTTTAATCCTATCAGGTTCAAAATATCCTTCGGAAGTGTTCCGACACTCCCGTTTTCGCGTGTAAAAATATCGGGAAGTTGTTCTAAAAATTTAGTATTAGAATACAACCTTTTTTTCATAATATGATTTATACCCGTAAATTTAGGGCTGACATTAGGGGTATTCGTTTGTATATTTGAATTGATATCCATAACACCTTCCGTTATAGATAAATTGTATAAAAAAATTTTTTGCTGTTTTTATGAAAAATATTAAAAAATATTAAATTGAAGGGAATTTGCGAGAAAATATTTGTTTTTCTGCATTCTCAAGATATCCTCAAGGTGTAAATTTTTGTAAAATGTATATGTTTGTTTTTATATTTTTAGTATACTATTAAAATATGAATTACACTTCTTACAAAAAAAATGAACTTATAAAATTGAAATTTTCGGATATTGACCTGCCGGTTCCTGATTTAAAGAACACGAATAAATCGCAGGTTATTGCGGATTGGCTTATGATGTGGCTTGATTCAAAAAATCTTGACGGATATTTACTTCCTTCCAAGGCTGAATTTGCATATTCCTTTGGAATAAGTCTCGGAACAGTACAAAATATATTTAAAATTTTAGAAACAAAGAATTATATATTTTTAAAACAAAAAATCGGTGCTATTATTTCAAAATCAAATGATAAAATTATCCGAAAACAAACATCAAAAAGTGATATCGGATACAATAAGATAAAAGAATTTATCCGTTCCTCCGATATGAAAATCGGAGAAAGTTTTCCATCTAACAGGCAATTATCACAAATAACCGATATATCTCTCAGCACAATACGAGTTTCGGTAAACAGATTGTTAACGGAAGGGATACTAAAAATTGAGAACAACAGAGTTATACTCAACAGTTTAGATTTTGAAGTTGAAAAAAATGTATATTTGGAAACACTTGTGGATAAAACAAAACAAGATTTAAAACAGTATATTATACAAAATTTTAGAGTCGGAGAGAAACTTCCTGCGAACATAGAACTTGCAAAAAGATTTGATGTCAGTATCAAAACAATTCATAATGCAATTAAGATGTTGGAAAAAGACGGTATGGTTTTGTGTAAACGAGGCGCATACGGTACAATTGTTACTAATACATCACAAAACCCTCAATTTGAACCTAAAAGAGAAATGTCTATTTTTGCATCTGCTCAGGAAACTGCATTTTATCATTATCAAAAAACACAGAATAAAATCAAAAAAATAATTCTGGATAATTACGGAATCGGTTCAAAACTGCCTTCGATAAGAGAATTTTCGCAAGAACTCGATTTGAGTCCGAATACCGTAAGAAAAGCCTTGAATAAACTTGCGCAGGAAGGGATTATTCGTTTTGCAAGAGGCAGATACGGCGGAACCTTCGTTATAGACATGCCGGATATTGAAGAACAAACTTTCAGATGGTTGGCAGTCAATCCGAGTTATATAAGCAACTCGGCTCAGTAGGTCTACTAATCCGACAATAACTTTTTACCCCATAACAAGGGGGAAATGTCCGGAGGACAAAGGGGGTGTATTAGCCGTAGGGTAGACTTCAGTCTACCGATACTCCTAAAAGGGGGCAGAAGGTTTTTTGATCCTTGATGGTACATCATTTGCTCCGGACAAAGGGGCAGAGTACAGAAAATATTTAATCATTCATCACCCTCAATGACTTTGAGGTATATAGGAATAGAGCAAGATGAAATAACAGAAAGTATGATGCAAAGAATGACAATGAAAAGTAATATTTTTTAATAAATACTATTAAAATATTGTAAATCTATTTAATTTGTTGTACTATAATTTCAGGTTTTTCATAACACAATACATATTATGTTATGAAAAAATTTAACAAAATCGGAGGCGAAAAAGAAGGTTTTGAAATACAGTAATATTATAGTTGGGGCGGGCTTTTCAGGTGCTGTTACAGCAAATCTTATTGCAACCCGATTGGGTGAAAAAGTTCTTGTTATAGACAAGAAATCTCATGTTGCAGGAAATTGTTATGATTTTCGTAACAAAAACGGAATAATGGTTCACCAATACGGCTCGCATATTTTTCATACAAACAACGAGAAAGTATGGAATTATTTAAAACAATTTACTGATTTCAATACATATATGCACGAAGTTGTCGGAGTAACAGACGGTATAGAAGCTCATATTCCGTTTAACTTCAACACTTTGTATCAGGTTTTCCCTGAGAGTATGGCTCGCAGAATGGAAGAAAAACTCCTTTCGACTTTTGAATACAATACCAAAGTTCCGATATTGGAATTCCAAAAGCAGGATGATAAAGACTTAAAATACCTTGCTGATTATGTCTACGAAAAAATATTTTTGAACTATACTACCAAACAATGGGGATTGAGCCCGAAAGATGTGGACGGTACTGTAACTGCAAGAGTTCCTGTTTATTTAAGTAAAGATAACAGATATTTTCAAGACAAATATCAGGGAATCCCGCTTGAAGGTTATACAAAAGTCGTTGAAAAAATGCTTGATAACAAGAATATAAAAGTAGTTTTAAATACTGATTTTTCCGAGTTTCGCAAAAATAACCCCGAACTTGTAAACAGTTCACGTATTTTCTATACAGGTTCGATAGATGAATACTTTGATTACAAATTCGGGCAACTTCCGTACAGAAGTGTAAATTTCAAATTTGAAGAATACGATAGAGAATTTTATCAATCACATGCCTGCGTAAATTATCCTAACAATTATGATTTCACACGAATTCACGAATACAAACATTATTTGTCGGATAAATCCGATAAAACAGTAATTGCAAAAGAGTATTCCGAATTCTTTGAACTTGGCAAAAATGAAAGATATTATCCGATATCAAGTCAGGATAATACGGAATTGTATAACAAATACCTGATTGAGGCAGAAAATGTTGATAATTTGTACCTGTTGGGCAGATTGGGGGATTACAGATATTACAATATGGACGGTGCAATAGCAAAAGCGCTTGAACTCTTTGAGGAGGTATTTGGTGCCTAAGGTTTCTGTTCTTGTACCGGTTTATAATGTGGAAAAATATCTGAGAGAATGTCTGGATAGCGTTATTCATCAGACACTA
>CAMDZX010000077.1 GCA_945910925.1 uncultured bacterium
ATAATTAATTGCCGCAACCGTTTGGAAGCGGCTTTTTATTTTGTAGTGGGGGGGGTAAATGAAGGGGTAATGAAGGGTAATGAACCGGTAAATGGGGTGACTAAGTTACTAGGTGACTAAGTGATTAAGAATGTGGCTATTTTTGTTACAACCGCCCAAAGACCTCAAACCCGTGTCATTGCGAGAGCCGGTAGGCTCGTGGCAATCCGACCTTTTCATGACTAATAGATTATTAGGTTTAAAAATTTTGATATAATTAGCCACGGGTGCAATTTTTCGCGCCATTTTAATAATAGATGGGTGAAATAATCAATTTCACCCATCTGTTATTAATCCGAAATGATTCTCCCGAAAGCTTTTCCGTTCTCAATTCTATCAATTTTGACTTTTTGCAAAGTATTAAATTCATCAACTCCGTTTTCAAGAATAACGTTTATATAATTATCCGTAATACCTTTTAATTTTCCACTGTTTTTATCAGGACGTTTTTCCACCAAAACCTCTCTAATATCCCCGATATTGCTATTCAAAAATTCCGACATTTTTTTTGCAGAAATCTTTTTTATTATTCCTGCACGTTCTTCTTTAACTTTATCAGGAAGATGTCCTTCCATATCCTTTGCTCTCGTACCTTTTCTGATAGAATACGGGAACGTATGAATCTTAGTAAGTCTTGAACGATTTAAATTCTCTACGGTTGTTTGAAAATCTTCCTCAGATTCACCAACAAACCCCGCAATAATATCACAACCAATGAACGGGTTATCAAAGTTTTCAGAAATATATTCAAGTTGCCTAAGATAATCTTCTGTCCGATAAAACCTATTCATAGATTTTAATGTCTTGTCACAAGCTGATTGAAGCGAAAGATGGAAATGCGGGCAGAATTTATCGGACGATTTTAAAAACTCCAAAACATTCATAGGTATCTCTGTCGGATTTAAAGAACCCAGCCTGTATCTATGGATAGATGTGGTTTCTATCACAGATAGCAAATCCAATAATTTTTTGCCTTTATCCAGTCCCCATTGCCCGATATGAATCCCTGTTAATACAACTTCTTTGAACCCTTCATCCGCATATTTATTTATTTCATCAACAATAAACTTTTCGTCCGCACTTCTTGATTTTCCTCTGGCAAAAGGAATTATACAATAACTGCATCTGTTGTCGCATCCGTCTTGAATTTTAAGACTTATTCGGGTTTTTGAAGTATCTTTTAAGATTTGAGGATTAAAAGTTTTGACATCCATAATATTGGTGACAATAGTATTTTCATTGTTTACAAGATACTGTGCCAACTCAAATTTATCATCGTTTCCGAAAAGATAATCAATATAGTCAAGTTTTTCTAATTCTTCTTTATCAACTTGCGCAAGACAACCAGTCAAAACCGTTTTTATACCTGGGTTCAAATGTTTTGCATTTCTCAATAAATACAAGGTTTCAGAATCACTTTTGTGGGTTACGGTACAGGAATTAAGAATATAATAGTCGGCATCTTTTAAATCAGAAGTTTTTTCAAACCCCGATTCCGTCAGTTTTTCTTCAATAATCTGTCCTTCAAACTGATTGGACTTGCACCCCAGAGATTTTAGAAGAAACTTAGCCATTATACCCTGCCATACATATCTTCATATCGGATAATATCTTCTTCAATAAGCAAATCACCTTTTTGAACCTCGATAATCTTTAGTTCTTCTTCATAAGGATTTTGGAGTGAATGAATTGCTTTTACCGGAATATCAACACTATGTCCAGGGCTAAGGATAATATCTTTACCCTCTAAAACTACTTTTGCCAAGCCTGACAGTACAACCCAATGTTCACTTCTGTGGTTATGTGATTGAATGGAAAGTTTTTGTCCCGGATTAACCTGAATCATCTTAGTCAAGAAACCGTTTCCTTGAGCCAATACGGTATAAAATCCCCACGGACGATACATTGTTTTATGTACAAGGTGCGTATCATCATGTTGTTGTTTTAAAGTTTCAAAAACCTGCTTGACATCCTGAACTCTGTCACGCTTGCAGGCAAGAATTGCATCTTCTGTTTCTACAACAACAGTATCCTCCAAGCCAATTGATGCAACAAGTTTAGAAGATGAATACATAAACGAATTCTTTGAATCAATATCAAGAATATGACCGACTTTTACATTACCATTTTCATCTTTATCGTTAGTATCATACAAAGACTGCCATGATCCGATATCCTTCCAATCGCTTTCCAGTTCAACAAGAGCAAGATTATTCGATTTTTCCATAATTGCGTAATCAATTGAAATATTAGGCAGTTTGTCAAATTCTATAAACGGAATTTCATCATTTTTTGAAAAATCAAATTCATTTACTTTATTGTAAATATCTTCCGCATAAGTTTTGAAGGCGTTCATAATTGTCGAAGCCTTGAACATAAAAATTCCGCTGTTCCAGTACCACCCGCCTTCTTTAATAAATTCTTCGGCTTTAGATTTTTCAGGTTTTTCAACAAATTTTTGGACTTTACCGTTTTCGGATTTTATATATCCAAACCCAGTTTCCGGATAATCAGGTGTTACCCCAAACGTAACAATATAGCCTTGTTTTGCCAATTCCTCAGCCTTCAATACGGATTTTCTAAAAGCATCAGTGTTTTCAATAATATGGTCTGATGGTGCAACAAGAATAATCTCATCATTATTAGTCTTAGACATAATATATTTAACGGATATTGCGACCGCAGGTGCCGTATTCTTTGCAATCGGCTCTGATAAAACTTTTGTATCCGAAGATAAAGAGGATAATTGGTATTTAACGTTAGAATAATGTTTTGTATTTGTTATGCTGACAATCTTTTCAGGCGGAATAATATCAGCAATGCGCTTAAATGTTTCTTGCAAAAGACTGTTTTTATTCTGAATATTTATAAGTTGCTTCGGACACATCTCTCTTGATAATGGCCACAATCTGCTACCCGAACCGCCTGCTAAAATAATACTATACATACAACAAGTACCCCTCATTAATCTTCCTGAGATAATTATATCATAAATCGTAGTTTACGTAAGATTTTAAAAACTTTAATTCTTATAAGATGATGTCCCTACAATTTCTTACTATACTTAAATCATAAACTCGTACAAAGATTTATTGTTACAAAACTTAATAATATGTTATAAAAAAGTCAATTTTTTCAAAATTAAATACTTTATATATATATAAGAGATAAACAAGAGAGAAAGAGAGAGAAGATTATGCAAAGAACAAGTGCTGTTGAACGTAACAAAAAACCTGTAGGAACATTAGAGATTCCTGATGATTTTGCAAAATATTATTTAAATAAAAAAGATAAACAAATGAGATTTAATAATGCGAAAGACCCAATTTATCATGTATTCGCAAGTATCGACAGAAGACCTTTATCAGAATTATTTAAAGGCTTTGTAAGAGAAATTTATATGGATACGAAACGTTATGTAAAAAAACTTGCAGCGTAGAGTAAAATTAGAGGAAAAGGAAAAAGGGATAACACAGCGACAAAGAAAATTCTTTGTCGCTGTTTATTATTGCTTGTTTCACATTGAATATCACATTCACACCTAATGATTATTTACCAAATATTTTTTTTCGGTTACAATCAACCTTGTACACATAAGAAAGGAAAGTTTTATGGCAAAAGAAGAAAAAGAGCTTGCGGTTATAGAACGTAGTGATACCGAGCATTTAAAGATTTCTATCAGCGAATACAACGGAAAAAGTTATCTCAATATGAGGATATTTTTCACAAACGATGGCGGCAGCACATGGATTCCTACCAAAAAGGGAGTTACCTTTACTCCTGACCAAATTGAAATCCTGCGTGATGCTGTTGATGATGCAATGAAAGAATTTATGGCACAGGAATAAAATATGAATTATGCTCTTGTCCTTGTAAATATTAAAGGATTAGGTGTAAAAACATTCAGTTATATAATTCCCGACGACTTAAAAAACAGTATTAAAATCGGACAGGCCGTTCTTGTTCCATTCGGACGTCAAGGTCTTGTTAATGCTTTTGTTGTCGGGTTTTCTGATTATCTGGATTCCTCGATAAAAGCTAAAAAAATTAACCGAATCCAGGATGAAACACCGCTATTTTCGCTAAAATATCTCAAGCTTCTTGAGTGGGTGGCGAACTATTACTGTTGCGATTTAGTAACGGTACTTAATATGGCTATACCGCTTAAACTTATTGATAAAAACTCAAAGACGGAAATATCGGTGGAATATATTAAACCGGAAGGTGCAACAAAACGTCAACTGGAAATCCTTGAAAAACTTAAAGTTACAGGGAAATTTCCGCTCACGGATTTTGAACGGGTTGCAAAAACTACACGAGCAACAATGAAAAAGCTTGAAAGTATGGGATGCGTAAGATTTATTACGGATGAAATATACAGGAACCCGCTTTCAATATTTTCGGATATTCAACGGGAACCGCTTTCTACGCTTTCAAACGAACAACAAATAGTTTATGAAGATATAAAAGCAAAACTAAAATCTCCAAACCCGATTTTACTACACGGCGTCACCGCATCAGGAAAGACGGAAGTATATTTCAAACTTATCGATGATGTGATAAAACAGGGTAAAAATGTTCTGTTTCTTGCGCCTGAAATAGCTCTTGCCTCTCAATTAACAAAACGTCTTGCAATAAAATTCGGAGTGGAAGATGTTGCAATATGGCACAGCAGTATCTCTGACGGAGAAAGGTATGATGTTTGGAAACGCTTGTACAACAACGAAATAAAAATCCTTGCAGGCGCACGTTCTGCAGTTTTTGCGCCCTTACAAAACATCGGATTAATTATTATTGATGAAGAACACGAGTCCGCATACAAGCAAACCAATCCTGCACCAAGATATGATGCGAGAACGATTGCTAAAAAACTTTCACAGTATTATCAGGCACCTCTTATACTTGGGTCTGCAACACCTGATATTTCAAGTTATTATTACGCTTCAAACAATAATAACATGTTTCAAATGTTAAAACGCTACAATAATGCCCCAATGGCAAAGATTAAAGTTATCAACATGCAAGAATTCGGGCGTGCGGCGTATAAATCTGTTATTTCCAAGCCTTTGCAAACAGAAATCACCGAAACCTTAAACAATAAAAAACAAGTTATTCTATTAATTAACCGTCGGGGATATTCAACATATTCTCAATGTAAAGCGTGCGGACATGTAATAGAATGTCCTAATTGTGCAATCCCTATGATTTGGCACGCTGCGGATAAAAAATTAAAATGCCACTACTGCGGTCAGGAAGCTTCTTTTCCCGACGAATGTCCGAACTGCGGTTCAGATGCAATAAAGAATTCCGGCATGGGAACACAAAAAATAGAAATGCTTATAAAAGAACTCTATCCTGAGGCTAATATAGAGAGAATCGACAGCGATATTTTAACAAAGAAAAACGCACATATTGAAGTCTTGAACAAGTTTCAAAAGGGCGAAATTGATATTCTGGTCGGTACACAAATGATTGCCAAAGGCTTAGATAACCCTAATGTAACTCTCGTTGGTGTAATATCTGCCGATGCAAGTTTTAATCTCCCTGATTTCAGAGCGGCAGAAAGAGGTTTTCAACTGCTGACACAGGTCGCAGGACGTGCAGGACGGGGAGAGTATAAAGGAGATGTAATTTTTCAAACATACAATCCTGATTTTTATGCTTTAGAGAGCGCAAAAGAACAGAATTATGAAAAATTTTATATAAAAGAAATTGCAGCAAGAGAAGAATTTGACTATCCGCCATTCAGTCAAATCATAAGAGTAATTGTGGCTTGCGAAAACAATTTTCGGGCAGAAAAATCTGCGATGGAGATTGCAATGCGGTTGAATACAATGACTGATAAATTCGGGTTTAGCGAGTATTTATCCGTACTTGGACCTTCACCTTGTGTTATAGAACGTCTAAACGGATTTTTCAGATTTCAAATTATTATCAAAAATAAACTCCATGATAAGGGTCATTCTTTTGTATCAAAATTCTTTGATAAAATAACAATGCCGAAAGATATCAGATTGACAATTGATGTTGATCCGATTGATATATTATAACCATTTTGCAATTCCAATATTCTTAGTTTGCACCCTGATTTTTATTACGCCATACATAATACACAGGGAGTCCGACAAGAGTTATCAAAAGTCCCGGTAATGTATAAGCAGGTTTAAAACAGGTAAGGCAAACTATTATATACCCCGTTATCAAAAGATAAAAAACAGGAACAACTGTCCATACCTTAAACTTCATATTTTTCAGACCTTGACGCCTTCTGTTTATAAAAATTCCAAATGTTGTTATCCAATAAAAAATTAACGTTGTATAAATAACATAATCCAATAACTGAGTATAATTTCCCCAGAAAACAAGAATACAAACCCATAAACATTGTACCCATAAAGAATTATACGGAACACGTTTATGCCTGTCTATCGCAGCAAGACCTCTAAAAAAGGCTCTGTCTTTTGCCATATTATAATAAACTCTTGCCCCCGCAAGAATTATTCCGTTTGCACTTCCAAATGCAGAAATCATAATAATAACGGCAGCAATTGTTTTTCCTACATGCCCGAATACAGATGACATTAATTGTGCCGCAACAATATCCTCAGGGGCATTTTGTATAAGTTCTAAAGGTAAAGCCGATACATAGATACTGTTAATCAAAAAATATAGAGCAAGAACAATTGTTGTACCGACAAAAAGTGCTTTGGGTATCGTCTTTTCAGGCTTATCAATATCTCCCGACACAAATGTAATATTGTTCCACGTAATAGATGCAAACAACGCCCCCACAGTCGCCGTTGCAAGAAGATTTATTGTATCAGTACCATAATGTACAGGCATAGATAAATTCATATGCAAAGTATTCAAATTTGCACCAAATAATAAACCTAAACCGACTATACCAATCATTGAAACAACTTTTGTCACGGTAAATAAATTTTGAGTTACCACACCGTGCTTCAAGCCTCTTGAATTAATAAAAGTCAGAAATATCACGACTAAAACCGTAAAAATCTTTTGTGTCGAAATTGGTAAAGAACCAAAATAAAACAAACAATTATCTGCACTTATACAAGGAATCAGAAGTCCGATAAATTTAGAAAACGCCGTACAAACTGCTGCAATAATCCCTGTTTGTATAACAAGAAACGTCGTCCAGCCAAAAAGGAAAGCTATTGTATCATTATATATCTTTTTAAGATATATATATTGTCCGCCTTCTTCCGAAATGTTTGCAGAAAGCTCTGCAAAAGACAAAGCTCCGCACATAGTAACAACACCTGCAATAATCCATACAAGCATAAGAAGAAGCCCCGACTGAACCTGTCTTGCAATATCAGCCGATACGATAAAAATACCGCAGCCAATCATAGAGCCGGCTACAACAGATATTGAATCGGATAAATTTAATTTATGCCTACAAGCCATAAATACAAAATAATACAAACATCAGCTACATACAAATCTGGACACAAATGTTTCTTGAGCGATGCTTGTTATCAAAGTCAATCAAAACAATCTGTTGCCATGTTCCAAGATACAAAATTCCGTCAACAACAGGTATCGTAACAGAAGAACCAATTATTGACGCAAGAATATGAGCATTTCCGTTTCCGTCATGCCAGGTCTCATCGTGATGATATATTCCGCCTGATGGTGCAATCTTATTGAATATTTCAGGTAAATCCTTCAATAATCCCGGTTCGTATTCTATTGTCGTAATCCCTGCGGTACTCCCTGCAACAGATACAATTACCGTCGCATTCTTAACGGGATGACAATTCAGGCAATTCTCAACCTTTTTGGTAATATCAATAATATCCGTAAACCCTTCTGTATTTACGGTAAACATCTCATTCACAACAGCCACAATACACACTCCTTTTGTTACAAGAGCATGATAACATAATTAAATCTTTGCGCCAACCCCGTTTTTAATCTTTTCCAATGCTTTTTTACTTCCGCCTGTTTCTCTGGCATACTTTTCAACAAAGGATATGGACTCAACATCACGTGCAATTGCGTCTTGAAGTTTTACAATATCATCCGGTTTTAATCTTGAAATAATATTATCTGTATTTCCTTTACCGTTTACATCTTTTAATAATTTTTGAGATTTTTCATCAAAACCCGAAAAATCATTCTTCATAAAGTACCATTTATGAAACTGTTGAATCAAATAATAAATATCAACCTCTTTTTCATCAACAATAAACAACGGTTCTGACTTAAAAGAAATTTTCTTAAAGAACAAGACATTTATAAATAATGCTTTTGTACCCGTATGTTTGACAATAAGACCTTGTTCTTCACCTATTTTGGTAAGAAGTTCGTTTGCGTTTGAGATTTTAAAAACTTTGGTCTTGTGCTTCAAAATATAATCAAGAATTAACGACGCATCGTTGTTGAACTTTTTCAAGAGATTTTTTATATCATCTTCGAGTTTAGATTTTTTTGCTTCTAATTCAGCTTTTACAGCAATAGAACAACCTTTAGCAACATTTTTCAGATGTTTCTTATTACGGTTCAAGAAAAAACTAAGCTGCATAGTTATTAACTGTTCTTGTAGTCTTAACAAAAACAAACTTACTTTTTTAAATAAATTGATAATCCCTAAAATACCCATATACATATAAAGTATTTTTTTATAAAATAATTTACTT
>CAMDZX010000078.1 GCA_945910925.1 uncultured bacterium
GATTCGGTTATGCAGATTTTTCCTACGAGGAATATTCGGATGTATTCAATATTAATCCAAAATGTATGTTGGCAAATAATCAATGGAGTGTACACCACTACGGACAAACTAAAAATGCTGTTGCGGGACTTGCAATTTCACAGGGTAAAGATAAATCTGAAACGTACAAAAGTATTATGTCGCAAACTTCATCAAGGCGTAAGGATTTAGGATATTTAAGAGAAAAAGGTCTTGTTCCTCAAAATTATGGTGAAGATTCTAATATTACGGATTTATGCAGAAACAAGTATTCTCCGCACGATACAAATCAGGGTACAGAATACGCAGGAGAAAATAAATACGAAACATTGATTGATATATTCGGGAAAAATGAAGATACATTTTTCGGGTTGGCGCACCCCTATTATATTACGGAGAGGAACAGTAATCCTTTCAATGTCATAAATGAACTGATGCAAAAATCAAAAGGTTATTTAAAAGCAACCGAAAGTTTTCATCAGGCGTATAATAACAAGATAAATATGACGAACGTTGAAGATTTCAACAACAAGATTGTTCGTAATAATCGTTTTCTGGAATTTGGCGGACGTGACAACCATGAAACTAATTGGTTAGATATCAAATACAAATAAATTAAAACTGATTTAAAAATCTAACGTCATTATTGAAGAATAGTCTTATGTCGTCTATTGCGTATTTGAGCATTGAAAGTCTTTCAATACCCATACCGAATGCAAATCCTGTATATACATCAGGGTCAATACCGACACCTTTTAAAACGTTTACATCTACCATACCGCAGCCTAATACTTCAAGCC
Organism: uncultured bacterium; assembly: GCA_945910925.1. Lineage (GTDB taxonomy): Bacteria > Cyanobacteriota > Vampirovibrionia > Gastranaerophilales > Gastranaerophilaceae > UMGS1585. The sequence continues at coordinate 819 of CAMDZX010000078.1, forward strand.
AGCCGGTACCGCTGCATGTTCTGCATCCTTTACCCTGACACATTATACATTGAACATCAACCTCTGCAGAAGGCTCGGTAAACGGGAAGAAACTGCTTCTGAATCTTGTAGGACGCGCAGAACCAAAATATATTCTTATAAATTCATTCAATACACCCTTTAAATCTCCGAAAGTAATTCCCTTATCAACATACAAACCTTCAATTTGATGGAAGAAATTATTCTTACGTGCGTTAACGGTTTCGTTTCTGTATACACGACCCGGAGCTATAACCTTGATTGGTGGAGTCATGTTTTCCATTGTCCGAATCTGAGAGTTAGAAGTTTGACTTCTTAAAACAGTATTTGATGCAAGTTTTGTAAAGAAGGTGTCTTGAACATCACGTGCAGGGTGGTCTTTAGGAACATTCAACATATCAAAATTGTAATACTCTGTTTCTACTTCAGGTGCAAATTCCGTAGGAACAAGCGAAAAGCCCAAAGTCTGGAAAATAGATACTATTTCATTTGTCGTAGACGTAATAGGATGAACTTTTCCTCTTGAAATATATTTGCTTGGCAAGGTAATATCAATTTTTTCTTGTTTTAATCTTTCATCCAATTCTTTTCTGTAAAAAAGTTCAGACTTTTCTTTTAAAGCCGTTTCAAGTTTTTGTGTAATTTCATTAGCCAAAGAACCTATAACTTTTTTTTCTTCAACAGACAAATCCTTTAAGCCTTTTTTTATTGCATTAAATTCACCTTTTCTGCTCAAATATTTAAGTTTTACATCCTCTAAATCCGCACTTGTTTGAGCTTGTTCTATATCTTTAGCTGCTAATTCATAAATATTATTTAACTTATCTTTCATAACTTCCTCTACTACACAAATTCATTATATTTTTTTTCGTGCTCAACGGTGGTATTCGTACCGTGACCTACATATATTATTGTATCACCATCAAGCGTAAATATTTTATTTTTTATTGACTCCACCAACTGTTCATAATTCCCGCCGGGCAAATCCGTTCTGCCTATACTTTCCAAAAATATTGTATCACCCGAAAAAAGCATTCCATCAACAAGATATCCTACACCACCCTGAGTATGACCCGGCAGGTGGATTACATCAATTTTTGTTTCTCCTAAGTATATTTCTTCGCCTTCATCTATATACTTATCAATGTGCGGATGCTCAAAAGGCTGCATGCCGACAGATTTCATAAATTCATCGGAGTTATCAACAAGTTCTTTATCATCCTTATGGAGATAGACTTTAGCATTAAATTCTTTATTTAATTGAGGCACACCCATTATATGGTCAAAATGTCCGTGTGTCAGTAAAATATATTTTAGGTTAGCGCCATATTCCTCTAAAACTGCTCCCAATTCACTAATAGGGTTTGTACAATCAATCAATGCAGCTTCTTTTGACTCCTCATCAATCAAAAGATAGTTGTTATTTGCAATAAAACCCTCTACAAACTGTTTTACAATCATTTTCTTATGACCTCAAAAATTTCCTTACATTTTGCAAATACACGCTCTGCATCTGATAATGCAAGCATATTAGCACCATCACACAATGCAGAGTCAGGATTAGGATGGATTTCAAAAAATAAAACATCTGCCCCTGCCGCCATTGCACAATTCGCAAGCAACGGAACAAACCTTCTGTCCCCACCTGTGCTATCTCCGTTTGAACCCGGCATTTGCACACTATGCGTCGCATCAAAAACAACAGGATAACCGAATTGTTTCATAATAGGTATAGAACGGAAATCCGACACAAGGTTGTTATACCCAAAAGTTGTACCTCTATCTGTCAACATTATTTTATTATTGCCGGAATCAACTACTTTTTGAACAATAGATTTCATTTGTTCAGGTGCTAAAAACTGACCTTTTTTTATGTTTACAATTTTACCTGTTTTTGCGGCTGCGACAAGCAAATCTGTCTGACGACACAAAAATGCAGGTATCTGCAAAATATCCGCCACCTCAGCCGCTATATTGGCTTGTTCCGGAGTATGAATGTCAGTTACTATCGGCACTCTGTATTTTTCTTTAACCGAATGGAGCATTTCAAGACCTTTTTTAAGCCCCGGTCCTCTGTACGAATTTATAGATGAGCGATTTGCCTTGTCATAAGAGGACTTAAACACATAATTAATATCAAGTTTTTCGCATATCTGTTTTAATGTGTCGGCAGTCTCATCCAGCACAGATTGAGATTCTATGGCACAAGGACCCGCCAGAATCGTAAGTTTGTTATCCCCAATAAGAAAATTATCTAAATTTATTACCATACAAAAAATTATATTTAAAAAATAACAGATTTACAATGTTTAAAAAGTTCTTATTATTTTTTCAAGGTTTTCAACAACTTTTTTGTAACATGAACGTAAAACAGGTGAGTTAGCTTCTTTGGCATAGTTCTCCAAAATATTTTTAATGTCCAGCAATTCATAATATTGTATAGGTTTTAAATTATTATTATCATCAGACATGGTTTGAACTCACAATTTTTAATTCTTCGGCTATGGCAATTCTGAGATTTGCGATTGTTTCTTCATACATTTCTTTTTGAATTTCGTTTGCACTACGCATATAAAACTTAAGTTTGTTAAGCATCTCAAATATCTGCAACAACTTCTTGCTGGAATTGTTAACCCCAAAACGAGATTCAATTTTTTCTACAGAAATTAAATTATCTTCAAAGAAATCCATTTTCGCGCCTGTCAGACTAGCCTTGTGTATATATTATATTTGACGGAATTAATCCTATTCTATTTAACTTTAAATAATCTTAACACATTTTCATATTAGCCGACTAGGGTATTTACAAATCCTCTTTTAGTATGAAAACATTTTACGTTGTAATTTGTTAGTGGTACGATAATTATATGGGGATATCATACGAAGAAGTAATATCACAAATTAAGGATAGGTTGGATATCGTTGAGGTAGTTTCACGTAAAGTTGTGTTGAAAAAATCAGGTGCAAACTACTGGGGTTTGTGTCCGTTTCACAACGATAAGAAACCTTCGTTTTGTGTAAGTCCGTCAAAGGGGATTTATAAGTGTTTTAGTTGTGGCGCAGGCGGAGATGCACTATCTTTTATCCTCAAAACAGAAAATAAAGATTTCAAAGAGCTGATTATAGAACTTGCCGAACATTATGGGATTGAAATGCCTTTATCGTTCCATGTTAATCCTGAGGCAAAAACTTTAAAGGATGATATGAAGAAAGCTTGCAAGGCGGCGGTAGAATTCTATCAGCAGAAGCTTAAGACCGATAATGATTCAAGTAAAGCTCTCAGATATCTAAATTCAAGAGATATAAACGATAACATAATTAAAGAGTTCTCACTCGGCTGGGCTCCAAATAATTACCATGATTTGCACAATACCCTCAAATCAAAATTCTCTGATGAGGTGCTTGAAAAAGCGGGTTTGATTATCAAGAGCAATAAAGGCGGATTTATTGACAGATTCAGAAACCGAATAATTATCCCTATCCAAAATGAAAATGGAGAGTTTGTTGCTTTTGGCGCAAGAGCAGTAGATGAGGGTCAATCTCCAAAATATTTAAACTCATCAGATTCCCTTATATACAATAAAAGTAAGATATTGTACGGGCTATATAATGCAAAAAACGAAATACAATCGGAAGATGCCGTTATTATTATGGAAGGATATTTTGATGTAATATCAACACAGGCTCACGGTATAAAAAATTGTGTAGCATCATGCGGGACTGCATTCACTGAGGAACATGTCAAACTGCTGTCAAGATATACGAAATCCCGCAGAATTTATCTTTCGTTTGATACGGATTCCGCCGGAGTGAAAGCGACAAACAGAGGCGGAGAAGTCATAAAAGATACGTTTAAATCGCTGGGCAATATAAAACAGTTTGATGAAAGTCATCTTGAAGGTGATAATGATAAATACTCTTGCGAAATCCGTGTAATTTCACCACCTGAAGGCAAAGATCCTGATGAATTTATTAGAAGCGTTGGTGCAGAAGAATACAGGAAATATATTTCTAATGCTCCTCTTTTGATTGATTTTCAACTCAATTCTATTCTCAAGAAGAAACATAATGCAAAAACTCCGCAAGAAAAATCACACCTCATAAATGAAATTTTACCGATATTAGGTGAAATTAATAACAAAATAATACAAGGCGAATATGTTAAAATTGTTTCTGGTACACTTGATGTAAATGAAAATATTTTATTAAAGGAATTAAAAAAGTACGCCGTAAACGATATTATACCTGTTTCTACAAATGGAATTAAAACAAATGTAACAAATTCTTCACAAATAGGTATAAATGCACAAAAAAATTTATTGAGCATTTTTTTAGTAGACGGAAACCCCTTCACATTAAAACAAATAAGTGAAATGGTCCCCGAAAACGCCTTTACAGATGAAACGTTAATAATTGTAAAAACTACAATTGACAAATTTATATGTATAGTAAATAATGTCAGGGAATTAGTTGAACGATTATATACAGAGTTTATAGAGGATGAACAGACAAGTAAAATTATAACAGATTTGATATATCTTGCAGAAGCATACAAAAATTTACCTGCTGAAACTTTAGAAAAAACAATTCACGAGATTGTTATGAAAATCAAAAAGATAGAAGATGCTCAAACTGCAGAGGAAATGAAGAAGTTATATACCTCAGTTAACGACGATGATGTAGAAGCGTTGAAATTACAGATGAAACTCAGAGATAATATAAAATTAAGAACTGGAGACAATCAATGAACCAAAAAAGAGAACCAAACTCATCAATTGTTAGTGTAGTTGAACCGGACGAAAGTCTTGATGTATTGGATTTTGAAAGCGATAAAGATATTGATGGCGGTTATATGTCAGACGACATCGCAACTGATAATATCGAAGATATAATTACAACAAAAATGGAACATAAATCTTCTGATATATATATGACAGAAGATTCAACCGTGGATGATTCGGAGTCGGCATTAGAAGTTCCAAAAGGTATTGCTGTAGAAGACCCTGTAAGACTCTATCTTAGAGAAATCGGAAGAATTAAACTTTTAACAACTAATGAAGAAATTGAATTAGCACGTAAAATTATTCAAGGCGGTACTCCGGGGGCAATAGCAAAGAGAAAATTGGTTCAAGCAAACTTAAGATTGGTTGTAAGTATTGCTAAAAAATATGTAGGGCGCGGAATGTTATTCCTTGACCTTATTCAAGAAGGAAATCTCGGTTTAATCCGTGCGGCTGAAAAATTTGACCATGAAAGAGGGTTTAAATTCTCTACATACGCAACTTGGTGGATTAGACAAGCTATTACAAGAGCTATTGCTGATCAAGCAAGAACAATTCGTATCCCTGTTCACATGGTTGAAACAATTAACAAGTTAAAGAAAATAACAAGAAGATTGGCTCAAGAACTTTCAAGAAAACCAACCGAAGAAGAATTGGCTACGGAAATGGGTGTATCAATACCAAAACTCAGAGAAATCGTTAAGATTGCTCAAGAGCCATTATCTCTAGAAACTCCTATCGGAAAGGAAGAAGACTCAAGATTAGGTGATTTCATTGAAGATAAAGAGGCTGATGCTCCTATCAAGACTGTTGCATCAGAACTTCTAAGAGAAGATTTGGCAGAAGTTCTATGTACGCTTTCTCCAAGAGAACGTGATGTATTGAGATTACGTTTTGGTATGGATGACGGTCGTCAAAGAACATTGGAAGAAGTCGGACAACTGTTTGGTGTTACCAGAGAACGTATCAGACAGATTGAAGCAAAGGCTTTAAGAAAATTGCGTCATCCAAATCGCAGCAAACGCTTAAAAGAATATGTTGAAAATTAATCATTTTTAACAAATGCTTGTAATATAGATATTTTTGGGTTATCTTATTACTACACTAGTAAAAAAGGAAGATTTATTATGTCAAAACAATGTGAAATTTGCGGTAAAAAACCGGTTAAGGCAGCTAAAAGAACATTTTCTAATAAGAGAATTGACTACCGTCAAACTCCGAACCTTCAATCTGTTAAGGTTTCAACAGAAGGCGGAACAAAGAAGATTACAGTTTGTACATCTTGTTTGAAAGCTGGAAAAGTTCAAAAAGCTGTTTAAACAAAAGTAATGAAATTGAAAAGGTTGCCTAATTTCTGGGCAACCTTTTTTAGTTTTATAATATGTGAAATGTTTTTATTTTATTAAAGCTTGAACAGGTTTAAAATACGGGTTCTTAGAGTTCTTAAGCAGTTCAAATAAGATTGTTTCCACATTAGATATTTGCGCTCCTAAATCCTTCATTAGCACAAGTCCTGTCTTAAAGCAATCTGTTGAACGACTTGCACAAGCATCTTTTGCGACAACAACATTAAAACCTTCTTTTATCAAATCGGCAACAGTTTGATAAACACAAATATGCGTTTCAATACCGCCGATAATTATATTTTTCTTACCCAAATTTCTTATTTTTTCGATAAATTCAGGAGTTTGTACCGCAGAAAAAGAAGTCTTTTCTATTACAACATTATCCTCGGTCATGTCAACCGTTAATGCAGGAACTGTTTTCCCCAGTCCTTGCGGATATTGTTCTGTTAATACAATCGGAATATTCATAATATTTGCAGCACTTAAAAGTATCGAAGATGCCTTCACCACAGGTTCTTGTTTATTCAACATACCAACCAAGCGGTCTTGAATATCAATCAGAACCACAATACTGTTTTCAATTTCTAACATATAATCTCCTTATGATAATTCTTTAATCAACAAATTACCTTTACGTATAATTTCATCCCTGTCTGACATAATATCTTCAACCAAAAGATTTATCATTTTTGCCAATTCCGCATCATACAAATCTTCCGTAAAGTTTTCTTGAACAAGATTATTAACAATATTCACAATCGTAGGTCCATGAAATTCTTTTGCTTTTAGCGGGAAATGGTGATATCTGATTGCATCTTTTACGATATCAGGAAGCTGCCATCTTACGGCAAGGAACGAACCCGTTGAAGAATGATCAGTATCAAATTTTGCACGTTCATCTTCAATTCTCACATCCGGAGGTAGATCAGATGAAAGAAAAGACTGATAATGCTCCGCATCAATAAGATTGAGAACTAATTTCCCAATATCATGCATAAATCCCATAACAAAGGCATCATCAGGGTTCATAAGGTTGTATTTTTCTGCAAGATATTCACAACCAACAGCAGTCAAAAGCGAATGTTCCCATAAGCTCTTTGCTCCTTTAAACGACAACAAAGGACTCATTGCGACCGTAACAACAATGTTCTTTGTTTTTTGAAGTCCCAAAAGCGATATTGCCATATTTATTGAGGTTATCTGTCTGCCAAAGCCGTAATAAGCAGAATTTATAATTGACAACATTTTTGTACAAAGCGCCTGATCACATTTAATTACGGCTGCTAATTCAGGTGCGCCTGCGGATTCAGAATGCATAAGTTTCAAAACCCGAACAATAATGTTAGGCATCGCCGGAATATCTTTTAAATTATTTATCAGTTCTATTGTCTTATCATCATCAATCATATATTTACACCTGCAAATGTTTCTTAATGGATATAAAGCTTCCTCCTGCACCAAACGAAATACCTACAAGAATTAAAGTTATAATAACAGCCATCTCCGCAAAAGGTGGTGATGGTACAAGACAGAATTTATGCAATGTCAGCATGGAATTTTGAACAAAATTTACAGGAATTATTGCAAGAATTGCACCTGCAAACCCGTAAAATGCACCTTGCATAACTAACGGGATTTTTATATACCAGTTACTTACGCCCATCAAGCGCATTATTTCTATTTCTTCTTTTCTAGACTGA
>CAMDZX010000079.1 GCA_945910925.1 uncultured bacterium
TGTAGCAGGTTTTGTTGTATCCTGTTGAGGGAATATAGCCATTATTTTGTTTACATCGGCATAAAATTTTTCTACACTTAATCGTTTTATAATTATACGTTTGAGAAGTATATCTCGATACGATAATGTTGTATTAAAATCTTTGACCTCTAAGAGTTGCTCGTTATTTTTTGTTAAATTCAGACCTGCAAGCGTAAAAGTAATTGAAGGCGTTAATCCTGTTTTAAGTATAGGTTTATCAATTGATAAATCAACTTTGCATATATCATGAACTTTCGTTTCAACAAAAGATATTACCTTTGGACTTTGAACAAGATGAGGAATAACCCAAAGGTAGGCAAACAGAATTAATGCTATAAAACCTGCACATATTCCTGCAAAATTAAATGTTATTTTTAAGATACCTGATAATTTATTCATATACATTTAATAAAATTATATCACAGACGCATTTTATGATATTATTATATTATGAAAAAACTTATATCTGTATTTTTATTAGCATTTTTATTAATTACACCGGCTTTTGCCGAGAATTTTGAAGTTTTCTCGGAAGATGGGTATTTTGGTCTTAAGGATGAACAAGGGAACATCCTTTTGGATGCGGAATTTAAAAAGATGATTAACGTTGAGAATAATTCGTGGATTGTACTAAAAAGGGGCAGATACGGGTTAATAGACAAGGATGGTAATTTTCTTGTTCCTTTGAAATACCGGCATGCGGAAAGAATTCTCGGGAAATTTGTTAAACTAGGAAACGATACGGATTATGGATTATACACCTCTAAAGGGGATATAATTCTTCCGCCTATGTATTCATCAATTGAACTGTTATACGGGAATATGTTTTTAACATGCCAGAATTTTAAATATGGTGTTGTTGATTTTAATGGTGAAATATTACTGGCAAATGATTTTGATGACATATACATGCCTACAAAGACATCTATGCGTGTACTTTATAACGGAGAATGGTATGAGTTTCAAGAAATCACAAAAGATACACTCGGGATACCGGAGGATAAAGCCAAAATTACGGTAGATGATAAAAACTTCACTTTTACAAAACTGGTAACGGATACAGGTGTCAAATCAAGTTATTATGCCGTTACTGCTACTGATTATGTTTTAAAGTTAGTTTCGTCAATATCTCCGGCGTACGAACAAACTATTGACGATTTAATGCTTTCACATGGTGCTGAAACCGTTACAATATTTTTAAATCCTGTGTGGGTTGTAAAATTTCCGTTTGTTTATGCAAAAAAATATATAAATAACTTCAGAGCGCCTAATAACGGACCATTATCACCGATTAAACAAAATATCCAAAGGAAACTTGCTGCAGATTAAACCTTGTATTCTTTAACAAATCTAACGGCATCATCTTTTGTCAAAACATTTCCTTCTATCTGTTCTTGTTTAAGAGCATCAATTATATCACCCAGCTGAGAAGATGGTTTGATGTTTTTAATTTTCATTATATCCTGTCCCGAAAGAAGTTTAGGTATAGGCTTTAATTTTGGCTTAACCTCTAAATAAAAATTCAAAAGTTTATCAAGTCCCGAGATATTATCATTAATCATTTTCTCAGATACGGCAATCCCTTTTGCAGAAAGTCTGTCAGCTTTTGCAAGTATTATATTATCAATTGCATTATCACCGGATTTTCTAATATATCTCATGTAACATTTTTCGTTTACGTTTTCGGCGGATATAACTTGTGACGGATATATGTGATTTTTAATCATTGTCGTAATGTAATCAATTTGTTTTTTGGAAAACTTTGATTTTTTTAAGATGTCATTTGCCATTTTTGCACCAACATCATCATGCTTGATAAACCTGTGCCTGTCACCTTCAATAGTCCAAGTTGAATATTTACCTATATCATGGAAAAATCCTGCAAACTTTAAGTGTGCAAGTCTGGAAAAACCACCAAAATCTATTCTATCCAGATGAGCTTTGATTTCTGGCGAGCTTGCTTCATAAAGCAGTTGTATCTGATTAACCGTTTCGACCGAATGCTCATAAAGTCCCAAATGATGATGTGTGTTTGGCGGTACTTTTTTTACATCAGTAAAAACAGGATAAAGTCTTTCTATAATATCACCACATTCCAAAAGAACTTTTGACGTATATTTACCTTGAAAAAGTTTCATTATTTCATAATTGATTCTTTCAACCGCAGGTTTTGTTATGAGATTTTTATGTTTTTGAAATTGATTAATTGTTTCTTCCTCAATCTCAAACCCCAAAGTTGCTGCAAATCTGTAGCCCCTGAGAATTCTCAGCGGATCATCAATTATATTTTTCTCCGAAATACTTCTTATAATCCCATGTCGTAAATCTTTTTGTCCGTCATTAATATCAATGATTTCATTGTTTTTGAGATTAATTGCTATTGCATTAATCGTAAAATCACGTCGTCTTAAATCATCATAAAGAGATTTATTTATAGGCTCTGTTATATCAATGTAATTCAATTTATCATCAAGCACGACACGATAAATCTTATTTTTTGTATCAAGGGGAATAAATGTGGCATGATGTTCTTCTGCAAACGTTTTGGCAAAGTCTTCCGCATTGTTTACCAATATATCTTTATCATACGTAGTTTTTCCGAGAAGATAATCTCTTACCGCACCGCCAACTAAATAGATATCTTCGTTAGAGCTTTTTAACAACTCTAATGTCTTATCACTTAATTGATTCATAGACAATATCCCCAACAGTAGTAATTACCGCAGTTTCAGCCTTCAATATCAAATTCCCGAGCGAAATTCTCGGGATATTGTGAGTCTTAAAATATAAAAACTCCTTATCAGAAAAACCTCCTTCAGGGCCAATTATTAACAATACATCATCACCCGCTTTTATAGGATTTTCGGATAAATACTCTTTTAAATACTGTTCTGTATCACGTTCACACAAGGCAATAATTTTGGAAAACTTTCGACAAGATACAACCTCATCTAACGAACTTAGCGGGAAACAGGTCGGAATATTTGCTCTTTCGCATTGTTTTGATGCTGCATACATAGTATTCTGCCATTTTTCAATCTTTGTATCAATAACATTTTTTTTGACAGCACAATTATCCGTGTATATTGGGTATACACCTGCAACACCTAATTCGGTTGCTTTTTCCATTACTGTTATTTGAGCATCACTTCTTAAGGGTGATTGAGCCAGATATAAATTATATTTTAGCTTTCTTGTTGATTGATAAGACTCTACAATCACAGCAATCATATAATCCTTTTGAATATCTTTTACCCGAGTTTTGTATTCAATTTCGTCTTCATCAATAAACAAAAGAGTTTCGTTGAGTTTTATTCGTAACGATTTAACTATATGCTGATAGTTTGCATCGTCTGATACGGTTATTATATTGTCTGATATATCTTTCTTTTTTATAAAAAAGTGCGGCATATTATTTCCTTGTAATTATTGATGTTACATAGTTATCTTTAAAATACTTATTTGCTGCCTCTATTATATCCGAAACAGTAACTGCATTAATCAGGTTCACGTATTCGTCTATAAACTTATACCCTCTGCCCGAAACTTCAAACCACGCAAGAGTAGCGGCTTTATCGCCGTTTGTTTCCAGAGCAATTAAAAACTCGCCCGACAAACGGTCTTTTGCATCGTTTAATTCTTTATCACTAACAAACTGCGTTTTTAATTTATTAATTTCCGCAAGCATTTTTTGTTTTGCACGCTCTAAAGTCTCGGGATTAGTCCCTACATAAACATTGAACGCTCCTGCAAGGATATTAGGATTAAAGGATGCTCCAACCTGATATGCCAATCCTTCTTGTTCTCGAATACTTTTAAATAGTCTGGAGCTCATACCTGAGCCTAGAATTGTCTGTATAACTTCAAGGGTGGCATAATCTTTTAAATTCGTAACACCTTCAGTTTGCCAGCCTAATATAACCCAGGCAGTTTGCTGCTTATCTATCTTTTGGATTTTCTGCGTATGAGCCGTTATTTTTGGTATTGAATATTTTGAATAATCAAATTTATTATCGGCTTTTTTCGTAAACATATTTCCGAATTTATTGATTAACAAATTTTCATCTACATTTCCGTTAACCGAGATTATAATGTTTTCAGGGTTAAGAATAGCTTTTTGATAAGACTTAATATCCTCTCTTGTTACATTTGGAATTGATTTTTCAAGAAGTTGAGAGGAAGTCGAGTACACGGAATCTTTATAAATTTGCGCTCTATATCCGTCAATTGCAAGATTTAACGGGTTATCCCTGTTTTGTTTAATTTTGTTTAAAACAAGTGTTCTGTCCTTTTCAAGTTCAATATCATCAAAAGTTGAGTTGTTCAAAATATCGTCCAACAAATCAAAAGCAGTAACAAGTTGAGTTTTGGTTGTTTGCAATTTTATGTTAAAAACATCTGAAGCAGGTGAAAAACTTATATTGATTCCGTTTTCTTCCATAGCTTTTGCCAGTTCAATTGCTGAATATTTTTCCGTACCCTTCATTAATAAATCTGCAAATAATCTGCTTGTCCCACGTTTCGGTTCAAGGAAATTCCCACCCTTTATTTGAATTGATATTGCAACTATATCGTTATAAGGATTATCCGTCAAAAGCAGAGTTGCGGAATTATCAAGTCTGTATTTCTTTGTAGAAGCGTTTGAAGATAAAAGTGTAGCCGTATGGGTCGTATTTTGCGTAATTTCTTGTTTGGCACAATTCTTTTCCGGCAAAATTATCGAAACCGCACTACTGTTTTGTGAGAGATATTTGTTTGCAACACGTTTTATATCTGTTGTTGTAACTTTATTTATTTTATTTAAATAAGAATTATAATAATCGCTGTTTCCCGTTAGTGTGATGACATACCCTAACTCTTGTGCAATATTTGAAACTGATTCTCTTGAATAATAGGTATCTGTTTCAATAATCTTCTTTGCAATTTTTAAATCCGTATCACTTACACCAAACTCTTTAATTTTATCAATCTCTGAGAATATGGCATTTTCTGCTTTTTGAGAATTAAGCGGTTGAAAGTTAGTATTAATTATAAACAGTCCGTCATCCTTCATTGTCGAATTAATAGCAGATATTGAATTGACAAGTTGCTTTTGTTCTTTTAACGATTGATAGAGTTTTGAAGAACGTCCGTCACCTAAAATTGTCGCTAATACATCAAGGGCGTACGTATCATTTGATGAAATATCAACACCTCGAAAACCTATCATCATATATCCCGTATTTGTCGGCATGTATGCAATATTTCGTTTTTGAGATGTTAGAGCTTTTTCTTTTTTATAGTCTTTATTAATTGATTTTTGGCAAGGTGTATTAAAGTTTTTCTTAACCTCCTCTAATACATGCTGAGGGTCAATATCTCCAATGATTAGAGTTGTCATATTAGAAGGTGAATAATACTTTTTATAGTATTCAAGAATTGTTTCTCTGCTTATGTTTTCAATAACCTTGTCAGAACCGATAACTTTACGTTTATACGGATGGTAAGAATAAAGAAGACTATTCAGATTTTCGTAACAAATATTTGACGGAGTATTGGCATCTTTTGCAATTTCTTCGAGTACAACTTTTCTTTCCTTCTCCATCTCTTTTCTTGGTATTTGAGGATGCAGAAGCATGTCTGCGTGTAATTCAAGAGCCTTATCAAAATGTTTTGAGGCAATAGTTATATAGTAATGTGTAAAGTCCTTGCTTGTCGCAGCATTCGTGATTGCACCTTTTGATTCAAGAATTTTGTCAAACTCACCTGTTGGATGTTTTTCTGTGCCTTTGAAAAATAAATGTTCAAGGAAATGAGAAATTCCGCTATTGGCATCATCTTCATTGATAGAACCTGTCTTAATCCAAGTATCTATTGTAACAATCGGATTATTTTTGACTTGCTCTATTACAACGGTATGCCCGTTATCAAGTTTGTATGTAAGTGTGTTTGCAGCAAACGCCAAATTCCCGATTATGAAACAGACAAAAAACAATACTAATTTTTTCATTATATCACCCCTAAAATAAACCTTAATATATATCATAGGAGTATTAAAATAAAATATCAAGTATTGTAATTATTACCTTTATAACAATATCCGGAACATAAGACGAATTACTAAATCACTTGATAAAATATAATTTGTATTATAGAATTAAGATATATTGAAAAGAGGATATTTAGAGGTAAATGGACCAGAGTATTTTAGTTAATATTTTTGTAGTTGCAATTTTAATATTTGCAAATGCATTTTTTGTAGCTTCGGAGTTTGCCCTTGTAAAAGTTAGAAAAACCAAATTGGAGCAGTTAGCCAATGAAGGTAATACTACTGCAAAAGTGGCACTTGATACCGTAGAAAATATGAATGATATGCTTGCAGCAATTCAATTGGGGATTACAATTGCAAGTATCGCACTTGGTTGGGTTGGTGAGGCTACGGTTGTTCAGATAATTGAAAAAATAGTGGTACTCTTCCCTTCAATAGAATTGTCTGTAACTTCACATGCAATAGCCGTTCCTATATCATTTGCTTTAGTAACGTTTATGCATGTATTGTTGGGCGAACAATTACCTAAATGTATGTCAATACAGTATCCTGAAAAATTTGCACTTTTTTGTGCAAGACCTATCAAGTTTTTTGAAGTTTTATTCAAGCCTTTTGTTTGGGTTTTGGCGACGTGCAACAGTAAATTATTGAAGATGTGTTGCATTGAAACTCCTCAATCTCCGTTGGTTCATTCTACCGAAGAACTTGATATGATTGTTGATGCAAGCTATAACGAAGGTGTTTTGAACCAAACAGAGGCTGAGATGTTACATAATATGTTTAAATTCTCAGATTTAACCGCAAAACAAATTATGATTCCACGTACCGATATGATGTGTATTGATAAGGATGATATTACATACGAAGAATTAAATAAAATTACACTTGAAAATCAGTACACAAGATATCCTGTTTATGAAGAAAATATCGATAAGATTTTAGGATTTATTCACGTAAAAGATTTGTATGCGTCCAAACTTAAAAACGAAGAATTTGATATCGACAGATTGATACGTCCTTTGATGCTGATTCCTGAAACAATGACTCTGGATAATCTTATGAAAGAGTTCAAAAAGCGTCACGGACAAATGGCTATTGTTGTTGATGAATTTGGCGGGACATCGGGACTGATTACGCTTGAAGACGTATTGGAAGAAATTATCGGCGAAGTGCAAGACGAGTTTGATACGGATGAAGAAGTAGATATTAAAGAAGTTGGTGAAAATACTTATGTAGCCAATGCAATGATGAGATTGGATGAAATAGCTGATTTCTTTGATATAAAAGAGGAAGCTTTAGATGTCGAAGATATAGAAACTATCGGCGGACTTGTTGTTAAAATACTCGGACGTATTGCTCAAGTTGGTGATGTTGTAGAAATTCCTGAACAGGGTTTGAAGTTCTCTGTTCAAAAGGTAGACGGAGCAAGAGTTACGCGTCTGGTTATTACTAAATCCTCGGTTAAAGCTGATTCCTCAACCGAAGAAGTTCGTTAAATAGTGTAAATTTGCTGTAATAAAATAGCAAATTTTTATGTGTTGTTACATTATTTACATGCGATGGTTAATGTATCAGAAACAAAACGTAATGAGTATTTAGCAACCGGCACAGGGCTTGCTGTCGGCATGTTGCCTATGGCTGTTCAGCTTAAGGGTGAATTAACACCTGTCAAGTCTAAGGATATTCCGTCATTAAAGAGGTTTATGAATATTATATCGCCTCCTGTTGATACTTTCGAAAACACAATGACAGTTGCAGAAAAGATTTTACAGGAAGAAGGTTTAGCAAATAAAGGAGTTGGTATATTTGTAGCCAATAATACTCCTGAGAGTGTTGCAGGATTAGATGATTTATTCAAAGATATGAAACCGAAAAAGCTTGTTGAAGCAACAAAAAATATTCTCAGAAACGGTTGTAATGCTTGTTATTGTAATGATATAAAAAAAGCAATAATCAGTAATGAAGGCGGACACTCTCTTATATTTCATGAATTGGGACACGCAAAACACTTTAATAGTAAAAATATTTTAATGAAAGGTCTTGTACATTCCAGAGCAATTACTCAATGCGGGGTGTCTCTCTTTGCACCGATAGCTCTTGGAATTGCAATGTTCCACAATACTGATAAAACAAAGCCTAAAAAAGATAAAAGTATAAAAGATAAAACGCTTGATTTTATATCAAATCATGCCGGAAAACTTACATTAGCAACCTATGCTCCGCTTTTATTGGAAGAAGGTCTGGCTTCCGTTGATGGGATAAAAATGGCAAAAAAACATTTAAAACCGGAACAGATATCAAAACTAAAAGGTCAGTATGCAAAAGCGTGGGGAACATATGCACTTGTAGCCATAGGAATATCAGGTGCGGTTGGTCTTGCATCAATCGTTAAAAATTCTATTTTAAATAAAAAACAGCCAACAGAAACAAAACAGGCTTAATTGTTAGTTGTCGCATCTGCTTGGTTTTGTTGCGTTTCAGATTTTATTT
>CAMDZX010000080.1 GCA_945910925.1 uncultured bacterium
ATGTACAAAAATATAAATTATGAGATAGTTGAATTTGGAAAAATTATATAAATCATTAAATACTAAGAGGGGGTTATTATGGCGGGAATAAATGCAATTTCACAAAAACAAAGTAACATCAGTTCATCAACAAAAGTAAAACTGGAATCTCTCGGGATAAACATATCTTCTATTTCTTCTGAAAGTGAAGCGCAAGCCCTTATTGATAAACTCAAAGCAGCAAAACAAGGACTTGTTAATCAACAACAGGAAACACAAGCCGGAGCAACCGTAGAATCCACATCCGAAACTGAGACATTGGCAGAAGCTAAATCCTTAGCAGAAACAATGGGTTTGGTTGTGGCAACTGATGCATCAGTTGAAGATATTATAAGTCAGATATCTGCAAGAATACAAGAACTGGCAACAAGTACAAATCAATCTGACAGACAATTGGCACAAGCATATCAAGCGCAATTGAATGCAATTTCTACACAATACCAATCCGTACAAACATCACAAACAGGTCTGTATTCAGCAATGGATATGATGTCTATTAACAATAGATATTCATTAAATTTATAATACACATTGTAAAAAATTTCATAATGAAACAAAAAGGTTTACAAACAACGTAAACCTTTTTGTTTTATTGAAAAAAAATAAATTTTAAGATATAAATATAATGTCAATTTTTTAGGAGGCTTTATGAAAAAAATTATTTTAACATTATTTGTAGGCTTATTTACGGTTATGGTTGCAAATGCTGCTACATATAAACCGGAGACAAAAGTAAGCACTGTCGGAAGTACAATTATTTCAAAAAATGCTCTACCTTCCATTAAGTTTGCGGTTGTAGAGGCAGATGCAGATAATTCAAACGTAACAAGTACAAAGCTTTTAAATGTATCTAAAACCGATTTACAGTATACCGGTAATGATAATGAGGTTGCGGCAGTTGTTGCTAAGGAATTGGGTGCAATTGTTAATTCTGCGGCATCAAAAAAATCATTAGTAACAGCAGTATCAAATTCTGTATTAAGCAATATTACTGATGAAAAATTGCAAAATGTTGCAAATTTAACTCAACAAATATCTATAAACCACATGTCATCAAAAGACCAAATGAATGCAGATATTACAGGTGTGGATTTAATGATTAATGCAGGATACAACCCGCTTGCTATGATTGTTGTTTTAGGGAAAATGGATGGTTCAATGGCAGAAGCTATTCAATCTCAACCTGCTAATTTTAAAAGAACAATGAACATCTATGATTATCTTTCATACAACTATCCTGCAAAAGTTAAAGCAGGGTATGCATGTAACGAATACAGAAATTTTGTAGCATACATACAACCAACAATTGACAAGCGTAATTCTAATTCTAAAGAACTTGCAAAATTCAAGAAAACACAAGCAAAAGCAAAAACAGAACGCGCAAAGCAATTGTTGAAATATAAAGCAACAAACGGTGCAAATCCTTGGAATATAACTCAAACTTTATTAGAAAGTAAAAGTTAATCCTTGAAATTTTATAATATTTTTGCTTTAATAAAACTCTAAGGGAAATCTCTTAGAGTTTTGTTATTTATACGGGCGATTGGCGCAGTTGGTAGCGCATCTGAACGACATTCAGAGGGTCACTGGTTCGAGTCCAGTATCGCCCATTCTTTATTTTTAAAGTAAGTCAAATTTAACAATCCAAGATTGTTTATTGGATTTAAACTAATTGTGATTTTGGTTGTAGTAAAAAACATCATATTAGATAACAATGAGTTAATTTGATATAATTTCGTTTAATATACTCAATTGAGCAGCAGCAATAGGAGTCTTGGACACATTCAACTTTGCAAGCGGGATATCTTTATTTGTGCCATGATAATCACTTCCGCCTGTTATATAAAGGTCGTTCTCTTTTGCACAATTCACAAGAAACTCTATTTCCTCCTTAGAGTACCTCGAATAATAACATTCAAGTCCTTTAATTCCGGCATGTTTCATTATTTCAAGTTTTGCAAGAAATTCCTCTTGCGAAGAATGTTCTTCTCCTTCTCCGCCTAAAGGATGTGCCCAAACAGGAATTCCTCCCGATGCTACGATTGCATTAATAGCTTCATAACCGTCAAACCTTGAGTTTCCTGTCTTGCAAGCATCCAAATATTTACGCATCGCTGAAAGATTGTCACTTGCAAGCCCTCGATTTACAAGAATATTTGCAATATGAGTTTTTACAACACTTCGTCTTGAATACAACCAGTCAATTTCTTCTTGCGTTAACGTGATATTATGAACATTCTTCAAATACTCTATTCTGGTATCAAGCTTATATCGCCTTAGAAGTTTTCCTTTTTCTATGAGAGCATTAAGAGTTTTGTTTTTAGGATTACAGTTATAACCAAGAATATGACACTTTACGCTATCGGTTTTACAGGTTAATTCAATTCCTTTTATAAAGGTTATTCCCTCAGGAACAAGTGCTGACATCTCCTCGCATCCTAAAATAGAATCATGATCAGTCAAAGCAAAAATATTTATTTTGGCAGCTTGTATTTTTTGTATCAATTCTTCAAGATTGTCACTGCCGTCAGAATAATTGCTATGTATATGTAAATCTGCTTTTATCATAGTTATATTATATATCAATGGTATAATATAATCATGTTTATTCCTTATGAGGAAATTTCAAAAAAACTTTCGTTGTTTTTGCCTGAAAGATTTCGGCAAAAAGTATTGGATTTTGGGTATAAGCTAAAAATCAAACGCAATTTAAGATACATAAAACACAACCAAAAAATTGTCAGGAAAAAACTAAAGAATAAAAAAACATTAAATGTGGCTTTTTATGTATACGATTCTACAAAATGGAAATGCCAATCATTATATGACTTATTAGATAAAGATGAGCGGTTTAATGTGACTGTTTTGGTTACAAAAAACAATGCAGAGAATATTGATAATCCAAGTTATCAAACTGCAGATGACGTTATTAAAACGTATGAGTTTTTTAAACATAAGAATATGAATGTTAAATATGCTTATGATACCAACAAATTAAAATTTATTCCGTTTGAAAAATTCAACCCTGATGTAATTATTTACCAGCATCCTTGGTATGTAGAAACCTCACAAGGTCCTGTTGTTTGTTCGAAATTTGCATTAACCTGCTATGTACCGTATTATTTTCCGACGACTACCGCACCAATTGACTACTATTTACGATTTCATCAATACGTTGAACGCTATTACATATTTGATAAAATAACCCAAAATGTATATATTGAAAAAATGGAAAACAAAGGTGCGAATCTAAAAGTAACGGGACAGCCGTTTCTTGATTATTTTAGGTTAAATCAACAGGAAGAAAAAGAATACGTAATATACGCACCGCATTGGACAATATGCGGAAAAGGTATTGCTTACGGAACCTTTGAATGGAACGGGAAGTTTATGCTTGAATATGCAAAACAACACCCCGAGAAAAAATGGGTATTCAAACCTCATCCAATGCTTTTTAAAGCACTAATCGACAACAATGTTATGACAAGCGATGATGCAGAAAGATATTATCAAGAATGGGATAAGGTTGGTTTAAAATATGAAAGCGGGGATTATTTGGATTTGTTTAATAAATCCGCATTAATGATTACCGATTGCAGTTCTTTTCTCGGCGAATTCTTTATGACCTGCTCTCCGGTAATTCACTTGATATCAGAAAATTCAACACCTTTTAATGAAACAGTAAACCAAGTTATTAAGAATTATTATAAAGCACATAACGTTAGTGAGCTTGAGGATATGCTTAACACTTTACCTGATAAGGATACTATGAAAGAACAAAGACTCAAAGCCGTTAAAGATTTAGGCTTTAAGGATAATTATGCGGCAAAGAATATTTTAGATGATATTATAGAGGTTATCGGATGAATATTGCATTTTTGATTGATAACAGTTATGCTGAACAACTTTGTGTGACACTTGCATCAATATTAAAAAATGATAAATATAACACATTTTTTAATATTTATGTCTTGGATGGTGGAATTTCTGATGAAAATAAAGAAAAGATATGCAGATTAAAAGACTTTAAACCGTTTAATATTGAGTTTATTAAGATTGACATTTCATTATTTGATAAATCTCCTGTAAGATATCACCTTAAAGCTTTAAATTATGCAAGAATTCTTCTGCCATCTTTGTTAACTTGTGATAAAGTTTTGTTTTTAGATTGTGATTTACTTGTACTTGATGATTTAACTGATTTTTATAATGAAGATTTTGAGAATAAATATGCCTGTGTCGTTAAAGAAAGATTATCGGATGAATCGTTTTTTAAAAGACATATAAAAGAACTGAGATTAAAAAGTTATTTTAATGCAGGGGTTATGCTTTTGAATCTTGAAAAAATGAGAAATCACAATATTCAAGAGCTATGCTTTAAGTTTCTCAGTGAACAACCTGATAAAATTATTTTATTAGACCAGTGTATACTTAATTTTGCATTTAATGATAATGTTAAATTTATTGCAACACGTTATAATTATCAGTACAAATTAAATTTTTCAAAAAAAATAAAAAATCCTGCCATTATACATTTTGTAGGAAAAGAGAAACCGTATTTTGGCTATGCTCACCCTTATGAGAATTTATACTATCATTATTTAAAACTCACGCCATTCAGAGTCAGTTTTTTTGAATTTAAACGAAAAATGTGGAAAATATTTTATCCGAAATTTATAAAACGTATTTTTATAATACAAATGTGTATGTTATAATACAGAAAGTTGGAGAGGGTTATGTTTAATTTATTTAAGAAGAAAGAAAAAATTGTTATTACTCAGGAAGAATTTCCTGATGAGATTGCAAGTGTTGAATATTTAGAGAGTTTTAATTTTTCAAAGAATTTAAAAAATTTAAAACGAAAAATCAAGAATAAAACCGTTGTAATATACGGTGCAGGCGTATTTTTTCAAGCAATAAAAAAACATTATGATATTAGCGACATTAATATTATAGGGATTTCAGACCGCCGTTTTGAAGGACATGAACCTAACGAGGAATGTTTTGGTTACAAGGTATATGCACCATCAGAGTTAAAAGATTTAAACCCTGATTATGTTCTTGTTGCCACCAAGATGTATATAGGTATAATTGAAGATTTATACTACGATACATTGAAAGATACAAAAATAAAAATAAAACCTTTGTTAAAGAAGGGATTCTTGACATTGCTTAAAGAAATCTGGGGATAGTATGAAAAATTCTTGTAAAAAATCTGGTATTCCAATAGTACTTGCGACAGATAAAAATGGCATAGGCTTATTATATGTAACTATTTTATCTGCAATTTTAAATAAAAAGAAATCAACATCCTATGATTTTTATTGTTTAGTTCAGAACAAAGTTTCAAAATATGTATATAAACAATTTGATAAAATATCAAAGAAATATGAAGGTATAAGCATTACTTTTATCAATATGAAAAATGATTTTCATAACATAAAAATACAAATTGAACATATTAGTACTCCAACCTATTATCGCCTAAAACTTGCAGAAATATTCCCGCAATATAACAAGATACTATATCTTGATATTGATACAATAGTAATGCAAGATTTGACAGATTTATATAATACAAATTTAGGTAATAATTATATTGGAGGAGTTCATACAGTAGGGTACAAAATAGAACTGCCGAATTATTATAAAGATTTAAATATACCGAGTCTTGATTATTACATAAATGCAGGAGTTATATTATGGAATCTTGATTTAATAAGAAAAGATAATATGATAGAGAAACTGATTACTCTTTCAAAAAATACATATAAATATATGGATCAAGATATTATTAACGTTGCTTTTTATGGAAGAATCAAACATTTAGATTTAAAATATAATGTTATGTCCTCTTATAAAGCCAGATTCCTTGATAATGAAGACAAATATAAAATCATTGTTAATACGTATGGTGAAGCTGTGATTCAACAAGCTATTAAACAACCTGCAATTATACATTATGCTTCGGAGAAAAAACCGTGGATAAATCAAGATGTATGGTTTGGAGAATATTGGCATAAATATGCAAAAAAATCCCCATTTAAATTTAATAAAAATATGGTACAAAAATATAATTTAAGATTTTTGCAACAACTTGAAGAAGTCAGATATAACAAAATTGTATTCTGGGGAGCAAGTTTATTTCTTGAGGAATTAATCAAATCAAAGAAACTTAAATACTCAAATATATTAGGAATTATAGATAAAGACCCTTTAAAGCAGGGGAAATATATTGGGAAGTATAAGATATTCAATCCTAGCGATATTTTTAAATTAAATGCAACTGTTGTAATCTTTTCAATAAAACATCATAGTAATATCATATATAATGATGTTCAAGCTTTTTTAGGGAAATATCCTAATATTAAGTTAATGCCGAATATTTTTTAAGATGGGAATAATATGAAATTTGCACGATTAATACATCAGTATAAATATGATTTATCAAGTTCTTGGGATAAATGTGGTAATATTGGAGATTGTATTCAAAATATCGCTGTTGAAAATCTATATAAAGAATTTGGTATCGATGAAAATGAAATTATAAAAATTAATCGTGATGACATACCAAATTATTCAGGAGAAGATGTTGTCCTGTTAATGCAAGGTTGGTTTGGGAATTTTTATAATGTATTCCCTCTAAATATTCCTAATAATATAAAACCTTTATATATTGGATTTCACTTAAATAATTATCAATACTGTCGTGAAAAATTTCTGGAAGACAAATTACACGAAAAAATGAAAGAATATCAACCAATAGGATGTAGAGATAGAAATACATGCGAGTTCTTAAAACAACATGATGTAAATGCATACTTTTCAGGTTGTTTAACTTTAACATATCCGAAACGAGAGAGTTTAAAAACACAAAATAAAATATTTATCGTTGATATTCAGGATGATGTAGAAAATATAATCCCTGACAAGATTAGAAAATATGCTGATAAATCTATTTCGCATCAGTATCATTATAAAACATTGCCTGTATCTTATGAAGAAACGCTTGAATTCGAACAACGAGCCAAAAAAATTTTAGAAAGATATAGGACAGAGGCAAAACTCGTAATCACATCAAAAATACATTGTGCAATGCCTTGTATTGCAATGGGAATCCCTATTATTTTTATTAATAATGTAATCGATGATGCTCGGTTTGATGTATTAAATGGAATCATACCAATTTATTCAACAAAGTCACAAAATATTGATTGGAATCCAAAACCCATAGATATAGAAGATTTGAAACTTACAATAAAGCGCAATGTATTCTCTAAATTGGTTGATTATATAAAAAAATATTCAATTCCTATCGAAATACCAAATGAACCATATACCAATACCGAAGAAAATTTGGTCACTATAACAAAACAATATAATAAAGGTAATTCTATCAAAAAAACTTATAATATTTTAGCAGATATAATACATAAACTAAGACAATTTAAGTGGTATATAATTTTACAATATTGTTGTAAAAAGAATGTGGTATTATGGGGTGCAAGTAATTATTTAAGAGAAATATTTCGAAAATATAATATTACAAATCCTCATATTATAGGTATTGTGGATAAACATCCATATTTAAAAGGTAAAGTGTTGCAAAAATATCCCATATATTCTCCCGAAGAAATAAAAAACATAAATCCTGATAAAATTATTGTTACTGTCGTAAATAATAACAAAGATATAATTTTAGAGATTGAAAATTTTTTAAAAAAGAACTCTTTGACTAATATTAAGGTGAAAAATTTATGTGACCGGTAAAAGTTTATTTATAATACAAAATATTTATTATTATATAGAATTTAGAGACAAAAAGTCGTAAATTTATAATACAAGAAAGAAATAACATATAATGAATGAAGAAGGTATAAAAATTAGCATAATAACAGCCAGTTACAATTATGCGGAATATATTTCCGAAACTATCGAAAGTGTTATAAATCAAACTTATTCAAACTGGGAATTAATTATAGTTGATGACGGTTCAAAGGATAATTCCGTTGAAATA
Organism: uncultured bacterium; assembly: GCA_945910925.1. GTDB lineage: Bacteria > Cyanobacteriota > Vampirovibrionia > Gastranaerophilales > Gastranaerophilaceae > UMGS1585. The sequence continues at coordinate 8,057 of CAMDZX010000080.1, forward strand.
ATCAAATCATACTGTTATAAAGATAGCAGAATAAAACTGTTTCAACATAAAAATGGTAAAAATAAGGGTTTAAAACAGACTCTTTTGCTGGGAATAAAAAAGGCATCCGCAGATTGGATTGCATTTTTAGAAGCTGATGATTTATTAGAGAACAAATATTTAGAGGAAAAATTAAAAATAATTAATAATAATTCCAATTTACAATTTATATTTAATAATTTTAATTTAATAGGAGAAACAATATCAAAAAAAGCAAAATATGATGTCTTATTTCAAAAAGAAATGGCAATCAGGAATGACATATCCGATTACAAAACTGCTTTTTTTACAAAAAATACTATTCCTACGTTTTCTGTAGTAATGATAAGAAAAGAATTGCTTAAACAACTGGATTTTTCATCACCTATAAAAGCTTATTTAGATAGATATTTGTGGTCTCAAGCTGCT
>CAMDZX010000081.1 GCA_945910925.1 uncultured bacterium
TACATTGTTTACTACGGAAGTTACCGAATCCTGTAATACATTTTCTGCAATAATCTTGTCGGTATCTGAAACCTGTTCTCGCTTTACGACATAAAGGTCGGAATAAAATTCATCCTGCTCTAAATCATAGTCACTTTCTGCGGTCAGAAACAGAAGTGAGATATATGCCGAAATCTTATCCATTCCAAGAAGTGTCAATTCATTAAGCTCGATTTTATCCTGTCTGTTCAGAATTTCTTCAAGATTTGCTCTTAATCTTTCAACCCCTTTTTCAATATATTCATCGTGAGCAAGATTAATAATATCCTCAGGTGAAAGATTTGAATAATTTTTAACTCTGCGTTTTGCTCTTTCGTGAGCATTTTTTAGAGATTGTTTTTTGTCAAGCATTTCGTAAAATTCTAATTGCCTAATCAAATCACGCAAAGTAACAACTCTGTTCCTGTTAAGCCTTACACTTGTTCTTCTCTGTAAAACTTCGTCTATTGAAACAACATTGTTTGTCGGAATATACTCCTGTTCGTAATCAAGCGGTTCATCATCAAAGAATTCGGGTTCTTCAGGCTGAGGCTCAAAATCTGAAAGTTCGACTCCTTCCAGAATATTTGATTTTAATTTTAAAAGTATTGATGCAAAAAGAAGTGTACGACCCGTAAGTCTGAGATTTTGAGATTTACTTTGGAACAAGTGCGTAAGGTATTTATCTGTAACATCAATAATATCAATGTTCCACGGATCAATTTTCCCTTGTTTTGCCATTTGAACAAGAATTTCAATCCCGTCAACTTCTTTGTTTTCGGTCGTGATGCTATTAAAATCTAAATCAAATGCCTCAGTCATGGTATGTGATTTAAGTTGCTAATTAATCGAAGAATTACCCGGTTATTAGCTGCTTAACGCACTTTCCTCCTCTCTTAGTTTTACTCCCGTTACTTTTGATATTCCTTTTTCTTTTTGAGTAACGCCTATTGTCCTATTAGCTGATTCTATCATAGGTTTTCTGTGACTAACTACTATAAATTGCGTATCTTTTGATTGAGTTTGAACAATATGTGCCAATTTTTCTACGTTAATACCGTCCAGATTAGCATCAACTTCATCAAAAGCATAGAATGGTGCAGGCATGTATCTTTGGATGGCAAAAACAAAAGCCAATGCCGTAAGAGATTTCTCTCCGCCTGACATACCTTCAAGTCTTTGTTTTTTCTTATCTCTTGGTTGTGCTTCTATTGTCAAACCACCTGTGAATGGTGCTTCAGGTTCTTGAAGGATAAGTGTGCCTTCACCGTCAGAAAGCTTATGGAAAATATCTTTAAAATTATCATTGATGTTATTATACGTTTTCATGAAGGCTTCTTTTTTGTCTTGTTCGTATCCGCCCATTTTTTCAAGAAGTTGTAATCTTTCTTTTGTGAGTGTTTCTATTTGTTCTTTTAATACGGATTCTCTTGCAAGAACTTCATCATATTCTTCCAGTGCGCGCATGTTGACATTTCCTAAATCATCCATACGTTTTGAAAGTCTTTGAATTTTTGTGTTGATTTCTTCTTCGCTCATTTCCGGCGGAGTCAGGTTATTAATTTCAACACCCGCATCTTCAAGTTCTTTTCTTACTTCATCCAGTTGAGGCTCAAGTTCTCGTCTGCGAGCCTTGAATGACTCAATTTGTTCGGAAATATTTTCTATTTCTGACATTTTTAAATTCTTTTTGGTTTTTAGATTAACAAGTTGGTCATTTATTTCATCACGTTCTTTCAGTAAAGCTCCGAGTTTTTCTTTTATTTCATTAATTTGAACTTCGTATTCATCAAGCTTTACTTTTAAGACCTTAATATCTTCCTGAAGTTGTTTTTTATCCTTTTCGCTTTCCTCGTTATTCTTTAATGCACGCTCTATATTCTCTTTTTGAGTTGCAATTGTAGTTTCATTGAAGGCAATTCTTTGTTTGGCAACCGTAATATCGTTATTGGCATTGAGCTTCATTGTTTCAAGACGTTTTATTTCGTGTTCAACACCTTCTGTTTGCTCTTTTAATTTCTTTAGGTCACCTTCATTCATGAGTTTTTCAATTTCGTCGATTTGAGATTGAAGCTCTGCTTCACGTTCAAGAAATTTAACGTGCTCACCTTCCAATTTGTCGAGCTCTTTGGTTAATTTCTCAATTGCAGGTTCTGAGTCTTTGACAAGTTTTTCTTTTTCTGCATATTGAGTTTGTGAGGACTCATAATTAGAATTCAAAGAGGCAAGCTCAACCTTTGCTTTTGAACATTCTGTCATAGCGTTTGAATAATCAGCACGCACTTTTTCAAGTTTTTCTTCCAATTCTTTTTTGCGTGCAATAAGATTTTGACGTTTTGCTTCCATTTCCGTGAGTTTTGATTTATATTTTTCAAGTTCATCATCATCGTTAATGGTGAATTTCAGTCCCGTACGTCTTTGAGAACCGCCTGATATTGAGCCAGACTTTTCAAACAATGAACCGTCAAGAGTAACCATTCTGTATTTGCCGATGAATTTTTTTGCGACATGCCTGTCCTCTACGACCAAAGTGTCGCCAACTGCATAGTAGAAAGCGTTCAGATATTCGTCATCAAAATCAATAAGGTTTATTGCAAAATCAATAACTCCTTTATCTTTTGGCAGGTTAAGATGTGCAGGCGCTTTTATAACCCTGTTTAACGGAATAAAGGTTGCACGACCTGCATTTGAAGATTTTAGAATTTCAATGGCACGTGCTGCAACATCTTCATCATCAACTACAATATGTGACATCCTCCCGCCGACAGCGATTTCAAGTGCAAGTGAATATTCTTTATCAACGTTTCCCAGTTTTACAAGCGGTGCATGTACTCCGTCTAAATGCGCATCCATAACGGTTTGCACCGTATGCCCAAGATTTGCTTCTTCGGAAGCTTGTTTGTTTGCTTCCATCATATAGATTTTTTTACTTGCTGCACTTATGTCATACTCAATATCTTCAAGCTCATTTTTTACTATATCAAGGTCATGCATTGCATTTTGTTGTATCAACTTGCAGTCCGAAAGCTCTTGTGTAAGGGTTTCAACCTGCAACTCTATTGATTCCTTGTTTGCGTTAAAGTTTGATTTTAACGCCTCGAATTTCTCTATCTGAGCCTTTGCATCAGAAAGCGTACGCTTAAGATTGCTCAGGTCGGCTTCCATAGGTGCTTGTTTTTGAATAAGTTTTGTTTCTTGGTCTTTTAAATCCTCAAAAGTTTTTCTCAACTCATTACGCTTTGCAAGTTGTTGCTCTGCATTTTCGCTCAAACCTGTCATATCTTCGTTGATTTTTCTGAGTTCTGCTTTTTGAACCTCAATATCAGCTTCAAGTTTTTGGATTGACTCCTGACGAGCTTGGATGGTAAGTTCTTCATCTTTGATTTTATTTGTTTGAAGTTCTATGCCGTTTTTAAACCCCTCGATTGATTTCAAACGGTCTTGGATTTGTTTGTCGTTGTAAGTTATTGCAGATTCTTTTCTTGAAATCTCACCCTTACATTCTTCCGCTTGTTTTTGAACTTCAAGCTGATGCGCCTCACCTTTTTCCTTAACAACCGCACAAATTTCTTCGTATTTTTGATTAATTAATGTCAGTTGTTCATCTAAATCTTTTGCGTTTACTTCTTCTTCTTTTTTTCGTTTTGTGAAGGTCAGAATATTTTCGTGTGCTTTTTCAAGGTTTCCTCTGATATCAAAGAATTTTACCGTAGTAACCTGACTTTCAAGCAGGGATTTTTCATCTTTAAGTTTTTTGTATTTTAGAGCAACTTCTCGTTCTTCCTTTAATTGCTCAAGACGGTGTTCAACTTCACCTAATATAAGTGAAGAATGCTGAACACGGCTTTCAACGGTATCAAGTTCGGACGTCGCTTGTTCTATTCTTCTGTCAAAATCTGCAACACCTGCAATCTCGTCTATTATTTTTCGTCTGTCCATAGGGGTGCAATTGGTGATAGACAGTACATCATTTTGCATCATGACGTTGTAGCTGTTTGGTGTAATATTGTGGTTTTCTAATCTTGCATGTATATCAGCCAGAGTGACGACTTTGTCATCCATGTAATAAATACTGTTATATCCTTGAGATGATTTTTTGATTTTGCGTGCTACTGTGAAATCTTTTCCGTCATTGGTTTCAGAGAAGGTAACCTTAACAAATGCTTCATTTCTTTTTGTGTAGGTGGATATAAGATGAAAAAGTTTTTCAGCTCTTAATGCACGTGAAGATGACAGTCCCAGTGCGAACAGGATACTGTCTATAATGTTACTTTTACCTGAACCGTTCGGACCGGATATTGTTGTGAACCCTTTCAATAAGGGTATATCCACCTTATTGGCGAACGACTTGAAGTTATCTATCTCCAGTTGTTTTATGTACATATACTTCCCTGCCGAAGAAAACCTTCTCTCCCAAATATCAACTACATATCAATTACACACTAAAACCGCAGGCATGTCAAATTGTAAAGATGCTAAAGATAGTAGTTTGTTTCCAATATATTACATTTTGTAAATATGATAGCTGTTTCTGAAATTTAAGAGTTTAGAAAAACTTTATATAAACATAACAGAGAGATTACATATGAATTCCGTTTATTGGGAGTGTATTGAAATGAAAAAAATTACCCTTTCATTAGTACTGGTATTGTCATTGGCATTACCTGTTAATGCCTATAATATGAAACATTTTACCGAGGATATTAAAGTTACGGCAGCTTTAGAGCTTCTTGACAAGGTCGGAGCTGATGAAATTTTTGATAATTTACAAGCAAATTCCGTAAAAATTATATTCTATGATTTGTCGCTAATGTCATACGATTATAGATATCATTATGCAATAAATGGTACTAATAACTTTGGTGACAGATATATTTTGATTAACACAAGATATAGAAAGTGTTCAACTGAGGAAATAGCCTGTTTAATAGCACACGAAAGTTGTCATAAAGCTAAAGTCGCAACATTTGCAGAGGAAACTCTTGCAACACAAACAGAAGCCAGATATTGGTTAAAACTCAAAAATCCTAATAAAATTTATACTGATAATGATTTAAAGAACCGGCTTGATAATCTTGCATACCTGTATTCTCATTCCGATAAAAATAATAACAGAATCGAAGAAAGAATTGCAAACAGTGAGTTCTATCGTAATCAATTCTCTATAAAGTAAAAGGTTTTGCTGATAATGTTTAGTAATAATAAAATGTCCGCTTGATAAACGGACATTTTTTGTGTATTATTAGGTAAAAATCAGGCGGTTTATAGTGAAGTTAAAGTCCAAAATTACACAGTTACATTATGACAAGAATGCGGAAGGTTTTTTTGTCGATTTGCTTGATTTTTTCTCGTTATTTTATGGGTGCATCACATCTTTACGTAACAAAATGTATGACAGAGGTTTGTTAAAAGAAATCAAAGTTGATGCGGATGTGATTTCTGTTGGGAATCTAACAACGGGCGGTGTCGGAAAAACTCCTGTTGTACAGGCAATAGCTAAGCATTATGTTGATAAGGGTGAAAAGGTTGCAGTTCTGACGAGAGGGTACGGTGGTAAACTTTCCTCTAAAAAAGTTAATGTTATTTCGGACGGAATAAATCTTTTTTATAATGCGGATATGGCAGGAGATGAGGCGTATTGGCTTGCCGTTAATCTTAATATGTGTGCGGTTATTACTTGTAAAGACAGAGTAAAGGCTGCAAAATATGCCATAGATAAACTCAAGGCTACAAAAATAATTCTTGATGACGGATTTCAGCACAGACGAATTCATAGAGATTTAAACTTATTACTTGTGGACTCGGAAATGAAATTCGGAAATGAGAAGCTTTTGCCGGCAGGGCCTCTAAGAGAAGGTGTTGATGCCTTTAGTAGGGTTGATAAACTGATTGTAGTTAACAAGTCAAAAGAAACGGTTCAGGCTGAAAAATTTGCAAAAGTAATGGGTAAAAAACTGAAATGCCCGTCATTTGTTTGTGCAACCGTTCCTGACTATGTTTATAATATTAAAACAGGCGATAACCTTGTTGCAGGTGAAGCGGTTACGGCGGTATGTGCAATAGGACAACCTGCTCAATTTTTTAATTTTCTTAAGGATGATTATGTCGTACTTGATGAGGTTGTGTTTGATGACCATCACAGGTATCTTAAAACGGATATTTCCAATATTCGCGGGAATATTATTACAACAGAAAAGGATGCAGTTAAACTTGCAAAATTTGATATGAACAATATCTTTGCTCTCAAATTAAAGACAGATTTTGATATAGAAGGTGTTTTATCAAGAAATGATTGATATTGATAAAATTGTTGAAAGTTTAAAGACTGCAAACCAACCACGAAGTGATTTTGTAAATCTTATGGAAGATTTTCATAATCCTTATCTTGTTTTGATAGGTTGCATTTTGAGCCTGAGGACAAATGATAGAACCACATATCCTGCGACCTTGAGAATGTTAAAATTGGCAAAAACTCCGCAGGATATGATGAAGGTTGATGCGGAAGATTTAGCAAAAGCAATATATCCCGTTGGTTTCTATCAAAACAAAGCAAAACAAATTATTGAACTTTCAAAAGTGATTGTAGAAGACTTAAACGGGCAAGTTCCTGATGAAATAGAAGAACTAATAAAGTTTAACGGAGTTGGTAGAAAAACCGCAAATCTTGTTTTGGCAAAAGGTTTTAATAAACCTGCAATATGCGTGGATGTGCATGTCCATAGGATTTTCAATAGAATAGGATATGTCAATACAAAAACTCCTGATGAAACAGAATTTGCACTCCGAGCAAAGCTTCCTAAAAAATATTGGTTGGATATAAATACTTTGATGGTTACACATGGGCAAAATATCTGTAAACCTACAAAACCTGATTGTGCAAATTGTCCTATTGCAGATTATTGCTCAAAACTTAAATAAATATAAAAAATAAAAAGTATGATTAGGAAAATCATACTTACATTTAAAAAGATAGTGATAGTTGGATTTTTATATTGTATTGTGTATATACTGATTATACATTTTTTAGTTATTATTTACCAGTAAATTTCATTAATTGTTACAAAAGTTAATATTGTAACAATTTATTAAAATAGTCTAAAGATTTCAAGAAAAATGCCGTTATACGGAATATAAGAATTAGAAAAAGGAGTAAAAATGGGTTTAGCTGCATCTCAAGTTCGATTGCTGCAATTAACATCCAGACAGCATCGCATAGAGTATCAAGCTCAAAAAATTCAGGCTCAAAAGCTGCAACTGGCTAATGAGTCAGATGCAGCATACAATACGTATATGGCAGCTTTGGATGCTAAGAAGGTGCAATATAAATATATTGATAAGTATGGCAATATAACTTATAAAGATGCAAACTATAATACTATGTTTAAATGGCATAAGAGTGATGATGAAAATGGGGTTCAAAATCTATATGCACTGGAACGAGTTAAAACAGGCACTTTAATATTAGATTCAAATACTATAAAAGTTGCAAAAGATATTTTTAATAAGCCTACTCCAACTTATAGTGATGTTGTTACAAAATTGACTGAATATAAAGACTTAACAGAAGCGGCTTATAATGAGGATGCAGATAAATATAATCATGAATATTTAAGATATCTGTTTTCACAACAAATAACTAATAGCTCAACGGATGTTGCAATGTTAGATTATTATAATAATTTGTTTGATAAAATTAGCGAGTATGGAGTTGATAAACTTGAACCAATGAATGTTGCATATGCCGAAAGTTCAGAATGGCTTACAAATATGTTAGCAAATGCTGAAGTTATACTTTTAAAATGGGAAGTTGAAGGCGGTGACGATGGCAAAGGCGCTTGGACAGAATCAAGTGTTTCAACCGACTTATTGTTGCAAGAAGTGTCTGACGAAAAAGAATTAAAAAAAGCTGAAGCTACGTATGAGGCTGAAACAACAAGAATTAACAGAAAAGATGCACAGTATGATACTTTGTTATCTCAAACGGAAACAGAAAGAAGTGCAATAAAAACAGAAATGGATTCGTTAAAACAAGTCAGAAATGATAATATTGACAAAACATTTAAACTGTTTTCGTAATTAATAAAAATGTAATATAATTTTCCCTATAATGTTTGACCGCTGTATGCGGTTTTTTCTTTGCTAATTTTTATTTTCTATGACGTAAGATACCCATTGGTCTTGATAGTTTGTTTTTAAAATAGTCAAAGAATTTTCTTTTATTGCATCAAGAACAACTTTTTTCTTTTCGTCCAGAATGCCGGATAGGGCAATTTTACCGTTATTTTTTGTAATATTCTTTAGGTCATGCATAATGTCTGATAGTACATTGTGAAGAATATTTGCGCATACAAAATCAAATTTTTCAGTAATCTTGTCCGCCGTACTATACTCAAAAATACATTCCGCATTGTTTTTTCGTGCATTTTCTTTTGCAACATCTATTACGTCAGGGTCGTTGTCACAACCGTATACATAT
>CAMDZX010000082.1 GCA_945910925.1 uncultured bacterium
CATTTGTCAATTTTGTAGCTTTCCATTCTCAACCGAGAGATATGATTAACCTTCACGCTAAGATGTTTAAGAAACACGGTGTAACAACCGTAAGAAACTTTGATGCTCTAAACGATGTTAATAACTTAATTTATTCGGGTCAATGTATCAAGGATAACGGTTTGAAACACGAAGTTACAATCACTATGATGGAACTTCCTATCGGTTGTACAGGTGCTCATGACGTAGCATTCTATGAAAGAGTTCTTCGTTCAATTCTTGATGCAGGCATTCCGTTTGACAGTTTAGCATTCAAAGATGCATCAGGTACTTCTGCACCTAGAAAAGTTTATGAAACAATCAAACGTACAAGAGAAATATTAGGTAACGATGTACATATCCGATTCCACTCTCATGAAACTGCCGGTACAGGTTTGGCTGCATATTTAGCTGCTCTTGACGGCGGTGCTGACGGTATTGACCTTTCAATGAAGCCTGTTTCAGGCGGAACTGCTCAACCTGATATCGTTTCAATGTGGCATGCTCTTAAAGGTTCTGAATACGATTTGGGTATTGATATTGAAAAGATTCTTGAAACAGAAGAAATTTTCAAAGAATGTATGAAGGATTACTTCTTACCGCCTGAAGCATTAGCTGTTAATCCTATGATTATATCTTCACCGCTTCCGGGTGGTGCGTTGACTGCAAATACTCAAATGATGAGAGATAACGGGGTTATGAACAGATTCCCTGAAGTTGTTGCAGCAATGAAAGAAGTTGTAGAAAAGGGTGGTTTTGGTACATCAGTTACTCCTGTTTCTCAATTCTATTTCCAACAAGCATTTAACAATGTTATGTTCGGTTCTTGGAAGAAAATTGCTGAAGGTTACGGGAAAATGGTTCTCGGATACTTTGGTAAAACACCTTGTGAACCTGATGCTGAAGTTGTTAAAATCGCAGAAGAACAACTTGGACTTAAACCTACAACAGAAACAGTTGTTGATTTGAACGACAAGGATGAAACTAAAGGTATTGCCGCTGCAACAAAAATGTTGCAAGATGCAGGACTTGAAGTTAATGATGAAAATATCTTTATTGCAGGTGCTTGTAAGGAAAAAGGTATTATGTTCTTACAAGGTAACGGTGTAATCGGTGTTCGTAAGAACTGTCCTGAACAAGCTTGCGCACCTGTTGCTAAAAACGGCAGCGAATATACTGTTAAAGTTAACGGTAAGAACTACGCAGTTAAACTTGAAGGAGATAAGAAAGCTGTTGTTAACGGGAAAACATATGATATCGCAGTTTCAGAAGGTATTGCAGCAGCTGCATCAAGTTCAGGTGACGGTAAACCTGTTGAAGCTCAACTTCCGGGTAACGTATTAAAGACATGTGTTTCTGCAGGTGATACGGTTGCGGAAGGTGATGTATTAATGGTTCTTGAAGCTATGAAAATGGAAACAGAAGTAAAATCTCCGTTTGCCGGAACAGTTCAATCCGTTGATGTTGCTCAAGGCGATAAAGTTGTTACAGGTCAAACTTTGGTAACAATAGGTTAGGAGGCTCAAGATGCAATTATCAGAAGGTTTACTTAACTTATGGCAATCAACAGGTTTGTACAATATGGTTACACCTGCTGACCCTTCTATCAACAACTGTGTTGAACAATTCTTACATCAATACGGACATCCGATTATGTTGGTTATTTGTTTGTTCCTGATGTGGCTTGGTATTAAAAAACAATTTGAACCGTTGTTATTAATTCCGATTGCATTTGGTGGCTTTTTGTCAAACATTCCGGGTGCAGGTATCTCTGAACCGGGCGGATTCCTGAATATTATTTACGAAGCAGGTATTCATCAAGGCTTATTCCCGTTGATTATCTTTATGGGGGTAGGTGCGATGACAGACTTCGGACCGTTAATTGCAAACCCTAAAATGGCACTTTTAGGCGGTGCTGCTCAATTCGGCATATTCGGTGCATTATTATTGGCACTTTGTGTATTCGGATTTACACTTCCTCAATCAGGTGCTATCGGTATTATCGGTGGTGCAGATGGCCCGACATCTATATTTGTAACAAGTAAGCTTGCTCCTGAATTGTTAGGTGCAATTGCTGTTGCCGCATATTCTTATATGGCGTTGGTTCCTGTTATCCAACCGCCTATCATGAAAATGTTAACAACTGATGAAGAACGCAAAATCCAAATGAAACAGCTTAGAGAAGTTTCAAAACGTGAAAAAATAGTTTTCCCTCTTGTTGTTTTATCACTTTGCGTATTACTTCTTCCGTCAGCTTGTCCGCTTTTGGGTTCGTTGGTTTTCGGTAACCTGTGTAAAGAATGCGGAGTTGTTGACAGATTATCGGATACTATGCAAAATGCTTTAATCAACATTGTAACTATTTTCTTGGGTCTGTCTGTCGGTTCAAAACTTTCAGCAGAACAATTCTTGAATATACAAACATTGTTCATCCTTGTATTAGGTATTGTTGCATTCTCTCTTGCAACCGCAGGCGGTGTAATTATGGCTAAGACAATGAACTTGTTCTCAAAAGAAAAAATCAATCCGCTTATCGGTTCAGCGGGTGTTTCTGCGGTTCCGATGGCAGCTCGTGTATCTAACAAAGTAGGTTTGGAATATAATAGCCAAAACTTCTTATTGATGCACGCAATGGGACCTAATGTTGCAGGTGTTATCGGTTCTGCGGTTGCAGCCGGTGTACTTCTTGCAATTTGTCACTAATTTACTGATTTAAACCCTCGCTTTTTATAGCGAGGGTTTTTATATATTGTATGTGTATGAAAAAATTTATAAGTATACTATTAATCTGTTTTACTTTTATTTTTGCTCTTTTTGTGTCAAAAAAATATACAAATTTGCACAAAATTACCACCACTGAACACTTAATAACAAGTGAACATACCGAGTATCTTTCATACAGAAACAGAAGTCTGTGTGAATTAGTTGCACAAACGATGACTCTACCTTTAGAAGATGTATTAGGGTTGGGTTATTTAGTTGATAATAATGAGGACGGGAATACCCCTATTTTAATTAAAGATGGCAAACCTACTAATATAAGCGAATTTAACAGATTGTTGACAATTGCTAAAGCCGGACAATATAGGATTTGTAATAAAAAATCAGGCAAATATCACCTTTTATCTTGTAAATATGGAGCATACTCCAAGAACTATGAAATATTGCCGTTGTCAGAAATAAAAAATTACTCACCTTGCAGTTATTGTTGTAAAAAGACGTGTAAAACGTCTTCAAAAACAAAATCCGTAAAGAAAATACACAAAGATTTACCACAACCTGCAATGCTGTTTTCTAATCAATTTGTCAAGATTTTTTTATCAGACCATACAACAAGATTAAAACCTGATAACTCTTGTTCATCTTTGATGTGTAAGGGATTGTTAAATGAAATTAATTCTGCCTCATCAACTATTGACATGGCGATTTACGGTTATGAAAAAATACCTGTAATTGATACGGCACTAAAAAATGCCGTAAAACGTGGGGTAAAAATACGTATTGTTTATGATGTTGATGCAAAAGGTAATAATTATTATTCCGGCACTCATTCTCTTGCAAATGCTTTTCCCGATTCGGTTTCAGATATAGGAGTGACGGGGTTGATGCATAATAAGTTTTTTATATTTGATTCAAAAAAAGTTATAACAGGTTCCGCCAATCTTAGTGCATCAGATATGTCAGGATTTAATTCCAATAGCGTAATTTTGATTAATTCTCCGTCTGCCGCACAAATTTATGAATACGAGTTTAATCAAATGTTTTCATCAAAGTTTCATAAATTAAAAGAACGGGTACCTCTGCGTCGGGATTTGATACTTGGGGAGTCAAAACTTAAAATATATTTTTCACCTAAGGATAATACGGTGAATAAAGCGTTAATTCCGTTGATTAATTCTGCTAAAAAATACATCTATATGCCATCTTTTTTAATAACTGAGCGAGATTTAACTGAGGCGCTTATTAATGCTAAAAAGCGTGGTGTTGATGTAAAAATAGTTATTGATGCTCTTTACGGTCGTGCAAAGAATACAAAACACCATATTTTAAGAGAAAACGGAATACAGGTAAAAACCGAGAATTATGCGGGAAAACTTCATTCCAAATCAATGATTATTGATGACAGATATCTGGTCATAGGCTCAATGAACTTTTCTTATTCAGGAAACTATGTCAATGATGAAAACTTGATTATATTAGAAAACAGAAATGCTGCAATTTTTTACAGGCACTTTTTTGAATATCTGTGGAGTCGAATATATGACTTTTGGCTCACACACGATGTTGCACCCGAAAGCAAGTATTCAATCGGGTCGCTTGAAGACGGAGTTGATAATGATTATGACGGTTTAGTTGACGAAAAAGACTAGATGCGTTTAGCTTTGAGATATAATTTGCGCACCGTTATTTTCTACTTTGAGTGTCTTTATTTCAGCTTTAACGTTTAAGTTTGTCATAACCTCATTGATTTTATTACGTGCTTTATCTGCCGCAGATTGTTTAGAAATTACCAAAACCGACGACCCCGCACCGCTAAGTACACATCCGAATATATCTTCATCATGCTTAATTGCTTCATTAATATCTGCCATCCAAGGTACTAATTTTGCACGATAAGGCTGATGTAATTTGTCAGACAGAGCTATTTTCATCAATTCGGCATCCGAAGTATTTAATGCTTCTATAAACATTCCCATGCGTTTTGTGTTATAAACTGCATCTTGGATAGGAACAGATTCGGGAAGAACAGAACGTGAAATTTCGGTTGCAAGTTCTACGTCAGGAATACAAACCGTTATTGCCCATTCCTCAGGCCAATTTAACTTGCGATATAAAATACTTCCGTCCTCCTCTAATGATGAAAGCACCAAACCGCCAACAACTGCCGGTGTAACATTATCAGGATGTCCTTCAATTTCTGTTGCTATTGATAGAATAGCAGACTCATCCGCAGGCTCTCCCAATAAGTGGTTTGCTGCAATCAACGCACCGACTATAACCGCCGCAGAACTGCCCAATCCTCTTGTAACCGGAATTGTTGTGTTTATATTGATTTTTAATTCGGAAGGTGTTTGACCTATTGAATTGTATAAAAGCTCTACCGCTTTGTAAACAATGCTTGTTTCATCCGTTGGGATGTGGTCAATGATTAAATCATCAAAATTATCATCTTGCGATAATATATTAATCTCTACGCCTGTCCCCGGCAATACTGTTTCATCAATAGTTACAGTATTATAAATAGGTAATGCAATACCTAAACAATCAAAACCGGGTCCTATATTTGCCGATGTTGCCGGCACTTTTACACTAACTTTCATATTTAATTCCTATAACATTGTTACACTGGTCTTACCATATTTTGCGGATAAATCATCTATATGGTGAATAAAATATACATAAGACTCTAAATCTTTTTCGTTCAAATCAACAATTGCCCCCCAATCAGTTCTTCCGTGATGGGCAGCTATCATTTTTGCAATACGTTTAAATCCGTTTGCCATACAAATCGTATAACCATACTGGGAGTGAGTAAGCCATTCTTTTTTAAAGGCTTCATCATAGTCTATAATCCCATTTTCGGTTTCTATTGTGTATTCAAATATCTTTCCTATATCATGGAGTATAGCAGCAGCAATTGCTTCATCTCTATTAATCTTTTGGAATAAAATTTTGATATTTGCATCTGCAATCTTTGCACATTCAAGTATATGAACCATTAATCCGCCAATATAATTGTGGTGCATAGTTTTTGCCGCAGGAGATAATAATATTTTTTCTTTGTGTTCTTCAAAATAGTTAAGCATAAATGTTTTTATTTTTTCATCATTAATACTGTTAATATATTCGATTATCTCTTTATAAACTTCATTTCTTTCGCTTTCCGTCAGTCCTGTTCTTGCTTCCTTGATAAGTTCAAGTGAAGATATCAGACAATTATTAAAACGCTCATTAAATGATGCTGAAACAATTCTTACTATATTTCCTATGCGGAATAGTTTTACATCAAGCCTGTTAAGTGCTTCTTCCCACAATATACAATTCAAGATGCTTTCATTATTAGGGTCTTTTAGTTGTAATTTACCCATTTTTGTACCGGCTTTTGTATCGCCGACAGTAAAAGAAACTACTTCATATTGAACTTCCGTACTAAACATATCTCCTCCGTTTTTATATATTACTACAAAAACGTTTTGTATAAATAACTGTATGAATAATGTTAAAATTTGTAACTTTCTATAAAATTTATAGCAATTTTTTCTATATTAAATACTTTTTATATATGTAAGCGGGAACTAAGAGTTGTAATCTTATACAAAAATAAAGGGGAATTAATTATGTCAAGAGTTTTAATATCAATGCCGGAAAGATTTTTAGATGAAATAGATAATGTTGCTGAAAATGAAAATCGTTCACGTTCTGAACTTATCCGTGAGGCATTGAGAACATATATTCATCGTAATCGTGTTAGAAATTCTGCTTATGCACAACGTAATGCAGAGTTGTTGGACGCATTACTTGATTAGTTGTAAGGGAAATACAGTTTCTGTAAATGTATAAAATAGGATGGCTTTGTGCCATCCTATTTTGTGTTTAAATAATAATCTTATATCATATTCTTTCTTATTTTTTCTTTTGCTTTATCAATAGCGTTAATACGTTTTTCAACTGCATTTATTTGTTTCTTTAATGCACTTCTTTCATTTTTAACAAGTTTATATTGTGCATCAACATCTGCATACTTTGTCTTTAGGTTTAATAAATCATTTCTTATATCTACTTGCGCATTATCAAGCTGCAATATCGCATTTTGAATATTACCATTACCTAATGCTTCTTCTGTTTGAGGTGCGCTTACTGTTTTTGTCGGTGCAGCGGCTTGAGTTGGTGCAACACTCGGAGTTTCATCAAAATTTAACGGCGTAAATGCGTTACCATCCGCAAAAGCCATACCGGAACACAAAAGCAAACAAACTGTTAATAATACCTTCTTCATATACATATCTCCATAAAATTAATTTACATTCTAATAATATGCTATTTTATTCATAATCCAATCATACATTTGATTGAAATTAGATGTCCAGTTTGTAGCCGCCACCGTATATAGTCGCAATATATTTCTTCTCATCAGAGATTTTTGCAATTTTACTGCGTAAATGTCTGACATGGACTCGAATTGTTTCTACATCATCATCAGGAGAATAACCCCATATATCCTTCAAAATCTTTGCTGAGGATACCATGTTACCGTGATTTTGGAATAACAAGTAAAAAATATCAAATTCTATCGGTGTAAGTTTTGCAATTTTGTCATTAATCTTCACGCTATATGTCTCAGGAAGTAAGGTTATTTCTTTATAACTTAGGAGTTCTTTTACCGCAACCGTCTCAGGTATTTTATTAGTTCTTTTTAATAAAGCTCTTACTCTGACCTTTAATTCTTCCATTTCAAACGGTTTAACAAGATAATCATCAACCCCGATATCAAAACCCTTAACTTTGTCCCCAAGTTGAGAGAGTGCAGTCAGCATTAATATAGGTACATTTGCCAGGTCAGGGTTTAATCTTATTCTTTGCGCAACGGTATAACCGTCCACATCAGGCATCATTACATCAAGAATAACCAGTGAGGGCTGCTCTTGTTTTGCGAGAGCAAAGCCTTCAATCCCATCATACGCTTGTACAACGGAATATCCTGACAGTTCAAGATTAACTTTTATTAATTCGTTTATAGCTCTATCGTCATCGACTACCAAAATCTTATTGTCCATATTTTTATGATAATACAAAAATAAATACTGGAAAATTTTTTATGTCCTGTGTATTATATATAAATATAAATTGAGAAATATATGAACAACGATAATACAAAAGATGGTATTGCGGATTTAATATCCCAGGAAGTCAATGCAAAAGACAAGATTTACAAGCCGGATTTCAACCAAAAAACCGGACGGGAATTGCTTGCGTTCTATTTACAAACTAAGTTTAAGCAAATTCTTGCTTATGACAAAAAAGCTGATGTCCCTGTATTCATAAATATTAAGCCGGACTTTATCGCACGTTTTTCAAAGAGGTTAATTAATAATCCGAATAAGCGTTTTTTGATTGGTATAACAGGGGAATCCGCATCAGGCAAATCCACAATTTGCAGGGAGATAGAAAATGTTATAAATATTTTTAACCTTCCTGTTTCGATTATGACTACTGATAATTATTTTAATGATATTTCGGATTTAATATCTAAATACGGCGGGTTTGATAACCTTCGTGACAACGGTTATGATATTGATTCTCCGCACAACTTTCAACTGGATGTGTTAAAGAGTGATTTGGAAAAAATTTCTAACGGTGAGGATATATACTCTCCTGAATATCTTCCTAACGGTACTGGAGTATCTGTTCCGCTTTCAAAATTTGTACCGTCAAAGAAAATAGTTGTAGTTGAAGGTAT
>CAMDZX010000083.1 GCA_945910925.1 uncultured bacterium
TACCGATTTCATATTTATCAGGGAATGCAAGTGCAACACGAACAGCACAAGAATTAAAATCCTTGTTGTATGACAAAAGTTCACCGCCTACATACTGATAAGGCTTCGTACAGTTAAAAAGGTTTTCTCTTTGTTCTCTAAAAAAACAATTCATTTTATGCTAAGTCTTCCGGAAAGTATTTATCAATTTCAACTATCGTACCATTTAAAACATTGTTATCAAATGCTTTTATAAAATCAACCAAATCTTCATTTCTTATATCATAATTGTACAAACAGACTTCATCATCAAGTTTACGCATAACACGTACGATATAATGACATTTCTTTGCATAAGAGAGCAGATTCGCTTCAGCAAACTTTTTACCGTTTTCATCACGTTTCAACTTTACATAATTGTAGCCTGCAAAAAACTTTATTTTTTCTTCGGCATCAAGCGGCAAATCTCGGTTATGCCTTGTAAAAATATCTATTACCTTCTGATTAATGTCGTCTTTTGCCATAATTTCACACCCCAGTACTATAATAATTAAACAATATAAAATCGGCATGTTCAAGTCATTCGTTTGTATGATTAATAAAAAATATTGTACACATATTCAAAATTTCATATATAATTAGAATTGAAATAGAACAGATTAATTAGGAGTAGTAAAATGTTACCGTTAATAACAGAAGAACAGTCTAGCATTGCATTTTCAGAGATTTTCCAAGATGTGCACGGTTGGAGAAAGAATATGATACATTATCTCAAAGAGGAAAATCCTGAGGTCAATACTGCAATATTAGAGGCAGCAAAGGGTACGGATTTAGATCCAAAAGCTGTCGCTCTGGGCGCTTATATGACGTACAGATTGTTAGAAATTGCATCGGACGAGGACGGTGCATTTACAGTTGAAGAATAATAGCAAAATAGGGAAATTACGAATATGAAGGAATATGTTTTTTTAGATGGGGAGTATATAGAAGCGGATAAGGCAACAATACCTGTAAGAACGCATGCCTTTTTATATGGTACGGGTGTGTTTGAAGGTATAAGAGGGTATTACAACAAGGATGACGATACTGTATATGTTTTCCGTATGAAAGAACATTATGAAAGACTTTTAAGAAGTGCCAAAGTTATGTGGATGGAAAGTCCGTATACTCTTGAAGAATATCAACAAATAACCATAGACTTGTTAAAGAAAAATAATTATCATCAAAATGTATATATAAGACCTTCTCTATACAAATCATCCATCAAAGTTGGACCTTCATTGACGGATAACAAAGATTCCTTCTTGTTATTTACAACTCCATTGAATGATTATTACGATGCGGATAAGGGGTTAAAAGTTTGCGTTTCCAATTGGCGAAGAAACAGTGATAATGCAATTCCGCCAAGTGTAAAAGTTACGGGTGCTTATGCAAACGCCTCATTAATAAAGACTGATGCGCATGCCTCAGGATTTGATGATGCAATTGTATTAAATGAACAAGGATATGTATCTGAAGGTTCTGCAATGAATTTGTGCTTTATTCAAAACGGTAAACTGATAACAACAAATACAACGGACGATATTCTTGTTGGTGTTACAAGAAATACCGTGCTTGAACTTGCAAAAGATTTGGGAATAGAAACAGTAGAGAGAAATGTTAATCGTTCTGAGGTTTACACTTTTGATGAAGTATTTTGTTGCGGTACAGGGGCACAGATTATGCCTATTATATCAATTGACCACAGAACAATAGGTGATGGGGCAACAGGTAAAATTACCAAGATCATACAAAACTTGTATTACGATGTAGTAAAAGGAAATGTTCCAAAATACAGTCATTGGTGCACTCCTGTAAAATAAATAGATATGTACAACCTATCCGATTAATGATAGTTGTTGTTGATAATTGTCTATTTTAACATCTCTGATAGATTTACGACACTTTGCAATTTCAGCTAATAGGCGGTCTATCTCATCCTCTATACATGCAATACGTCTTGTAGAAATACCTATTTCAGTTTTGTCAGTTTCTAATTCATCAATTTGTCTTAAATATTTATGTATATAACGTTCTTGTTTTCTTATTTCTTTCTTAGAAAATGGGGTCAACTCTAATTTTGGACCTTTAAATTCTGCCAAAGGTACTAAATTCCTTTTAATACCTTTCATTAATGATCTTGTTTCTTGTGATATAGGACGAATATATCCACATAACGTTGCTACACCTTGTTCATACATATTAAGACTCCTTACAAATTATCAAAATAAACAATTCAATAATTAAAACAAATATAAAAAAATAATTTGCTACTCCCTTATTTATTTGTAAATTAATGTAAAGATTAATAATGAAATATTAAAGAAAATGAACAAAAAAACCGTAACAGAAATTGTACGGTACTATATTTTTAATTAGGAATTCTTAAGAAATGGGTTTAGCAGCATCACAAGCAAGATTATTAAGCCTAACAGCACGACAACACACAGTAGAAGGTCGTGCTCAGTATCTTCAAGCCCAAAAGTTGCGTCTTGCTAATGAATCTGACAAAGTATATGACAAATATGTGTCAGCCTTAGATGCCACATCACTTCAAACGCGAGCATATGATTCAAAAGGGAAAGTTCATTGGATAGACGGTAGTTTTAATAACCTTTTAAGATATGATGCCGACGAGAAAGATTTAGGCAGTGTTTACTATGTTCAAGATATCAATGACAGTAAGTTATATATGCCGGAAATGGTAAACTCAGCATATGAAAAAAGTGGCGGAGATTTATTTCAATTTCTAGACATTATGAATATTAAATATGAAAAAGATGCACACAAAAATGATTATATTGAATCTCTAAATCTTGTCAATGCCTATAAGAATTTAGGCTACGATAATATACCTTATACAGCTGAAGAAATTAGTAAATATTCTGAATTAAGCAACAATGTCTCAAACCCGATAAAATCTGATACATACAATATTGCAAATGCGCTTTCAACTCTTGTGGGAAACAGTAAAAATAATATTAATTATGTATTCTATCCATACGACGAAGTTCAATATGAAATAATGATTAATCAATTAAAAGGCTTACAAAACACAAGTTATTATACTGGAACGACAAAAACAATCATCGATTACTGTATAAATTTTGATATACCGGAAATATTTAGCAACACAACAGATACAACTGTATTAACGGCACATAACGGAGAACCAACAAAAGCATTATACATAAGCTATGATAAAGCGAAAGAAGAAGAAAAAGATAATCCGGATGATATGCAACAAATAGATAACTTAATGAAATATAAGATGCTTCTTAATGGTGGGATATGGAAAAAAACTGATTATAAAGACATAGAAATTTTGCCGGGCTATTCAATAAAAGAAAATGTTGAAAGTACGGGAGAAATATATAATGATGAAATAAAAACAGCCCTAGGCAATTATATTGGAACTACCAATCCTAATATTGGCGAAGCTCTGGTTAAAATAGCAGAAGAAATTAAACAAACGGAATATAACACTTCTAAATTAGATGCAGAAAATGAGCTTAATACATACTTAAACAGTATTAATACAACAAAATTAGCAATTGAAACAGCAATATCAAATAATAAAACATACTTGAATGCAGTGGCTGATTTAAGCACAAAAGATCAAAGTACATACACCAGATATGAAGACAGCGTTTTAGGACAATATTATGAAGATATGTTTAACGCAATACAGGCAGCAGGTGGATGTAAAGCAATATCTACAACAAACGGCAAAAGTTCAACTTGGGTTAATAACATGATAAAAAATGCTCAAGTTGTACTGGCAACATATGATAGAAATAACCAAGAACTTGATAATGTCACAGCTTCTTCAAATGTCGGATTAAGAGAAGTCAGCAATGATACAGCAATAACAGAAGCAGACAGTGAATATGAAGCAGCTTTAGAGGCTATTAACGATAAAGAACGTAAGTATGATACAAAACTACGGCAACTTGAGTCCGAAAGAAATGCGATTAAAACCGAAATAGACTCATTAAAACAAATAGAAAACGACAATATAAGCGCAACATTCAAGCTATTCTCATAATGCTTAACACTTACTTAATCTTTTTTCCCTTGTAAATAAGAACATGTATCTGCAATCTTAGCGGTTGAAGCAAATAGAGTTGATAAACCTGCAAAACCTGCTAAAGGACCAGCAAGTTTTCTTACAACAGGATTATTCAAAAATTTAAATTTTGAAAACACCTTTAAAATTTTAGCTTTATTTGCAGCTTGAATGTATTTAGTCTCATTAACAAGTTTTACTGCACGGTCACCAACCTTAGCTGAATTTCTTAAAGTTGCAAAAGTTGCAGTCCCAACACCGCTGCCAACAGCAATTTCACCTGAATTTTCTTCAAAGTGTCTTTTCACTTGTTCTCTTGAAATAGCTCTATGAGGGACTCCCGAATAATTTGAAACTAGTCTATCCATTATTGGTCACCTCCTGAAGCACCTAAGAACAAATCTTTATTAGATTTATCATCATTACGTCCCGCAATATCATCAACAAGAACAGCTGTCGCTGCAGATGCTCCCATTGTATTTTCTATAACAGAACGGAAGTTAACAGCTTTAACTTTATTGAACATTTCTTTAGAATTCCCTTTTACAAAAGAAATTGCATCTTTAGCAAGAGGCTTATCAAGAATTTGAGTAATCTTTTTACCGATATTTGATTTCATAAAACCGGTAACAATTGAAGAATCCTTCAATGCATTAATCAAAGTACCGCCCTTTTTAGAAACAAAAGAAGCTAATGAAGAACCATATTTTACAACCTTCTTGCCCATATTTGAATTAGCAAGCTCTTTGAACATTCCAATTGAAGCTCTTGAACCATATTTAGCCGTAACAAAAGTAACTCCTAAACCAACAACTGCTGAAGCAAATCTTAAAAGTTTACTTGCACCTTTTGAGAATTTGTCAGGATTTTTATCTAAATTGTCCGCTACATCATCGAAAACATACTTTGTATCATTAAAATCCTTAAGTTTTTCGTCTCTTTCCTTGTTTATAGCTTCTTTAGAAAATCTATCAGGAGTCTCATAATCTGACACTTCTGAATAATCCGAATAGTCGCTATCATCGATATAAGGGTTTTGACCGAACTTTACTGAATTTGTAACCGGTAACGAACTTTGAATTCCTAACATACCACACACTCCAAAAAAGATTTATTACATACATACTAACGCAACTGAAGTAAAATTTTTGCTATCTTTTTCATATTTTTTTACAAAAATTAATATTTTTAAAATTTTAGAGTTATCAAAATTACAGATATTTAAAAAGATAACTTATTTGATTTTTTTTTGCTTTTTTGAGATACTTAATAAAGTGTAATTAATACAATGTTGGAAGTGTAATCGTATGGGACTTAATTTTCAAGATTTAATTTTAAATTTGTCTGCATTTTGGGCAAAACAAGGATGTGTAATTCAACAACCTTATGATATTGAAAAAGGCGCATCTACAATGAACCCTGCAACCTTTCTAAGAGTTTTAGGCCCTGAGCCTTGGTCTGTTGCTATGGTTGAACCTTGCAGACGTCCGACGGACGCAAGATATGGAGAAAATCCTAACAGACTGGGACATTATTTTCAGTTTCAGGCAATTTTAAAACCATCACCTGATAATGCACAGGAATTATATTTACAAAGCTTAGAGGCTATGGGTATTGATTTATCAAAGCATGATGTCAGATTTGTTGAAGATAACTGGGAATCACCTACCCTTGGCGCTGCAGGTGTCGGTTGGGAAGTTTGGCTTGACGGAATGGAAATAACTCAATTTACATATTTTCAACAAGTCGGTGGCTTAGAGATTAAACCTGTTGCTCTTGAAATTACCTACGGTGTAGAACGTATTGCAATGTATCTTCAAAATAAAGAATCAGTATTTGATATAAATTGGAATGATACACTCAAATATGGCGACATATATCTTCAAAATGAAATAGAGCAATCAAAATACAATTTTGAATATTCAAACGGCGATGCGCTATTTAATTTGTTTGATATTTACCAAAAAGAAGTAGATAATTGTGTTAATGCAGAACTTGTATTACCTGCGTATGACTACGTTTTAAAATGTTCCCACACCTTTAACCTTTTGGATGCAAGAGGTGTTATAAGTAAGGATGAAAGAATTAATTTTATAAACCGAGTAAGAACAATGGCGGCAGCGGTAGCAAGATTATATGTTAAACAAAGAGAAAATCTAGGTTTCCCGCTATGTAAGGTAAAATAATTATGGAAAATGAACAAAATAAAGGGTTATTTAGTAATTTTTTTAGAAAAATACTAACGAGAAAAAATCCTGATGAAATGCTTGCAGATGCAAGCAAGGCTGGCTTTCAAAAAACATTGGGTGCGATTGATTTAATTATACTTGGAATCGGAGCTATCATAGGGTCCGGCATTTTTGCTGTTGTAGGTATAGCTGCAGCAGGTGGAAATGAAAGCCTGGGGGCAGGACCGGGTCTTGTTGTTTCCATGATAATTGCAACCTTTGCATGTATATTCTCAGCATTATGTTATAGTGAGTTTGCAACAATGATACCTGTTGCTGGCGGGGCATATACATATACATTCGCAACTTTGGGTGAATTTGCCGCTTGGATGGTTGGCTGGGTATTAATGCTTGAATATGCGGTAGGATATGTTGCAGTTGCTTGC
Source organism: uncultured bacterium (assembly GCA_945910925.1). Taxonomy (GTDB): domain Bacteria; phylum Cyanobacteriota; class Vampirovibrionia; order Gastranaerophilales; family Gastranaerophilaceae; genus UMGS1585. The sequence goes on from CAMDZX010000083.1 coordinate 6,702, forward strand.
GCATGGTCAAACCATTTTATGCAATTCGTTAAAGGATTCTCTGCATATTTACCAAATTGGCTTGTAAATCCTCCAATATGGCTGATTAGCGATTATAAGAATGCTGTAATACAATTAAACGCATTAGGACAAACTACAGCTTCAATTCCGCATATTTTTGGAATCCCGATATCAATCAACTTGCCGGCATGTATAATTGTTGCAATTATAACGAGTATTTTAGTAAAAGGTACAAAAGATTCAACAAAAATGGCGACTATTATGGTTGCAGTAAAACTTGCGGTAATTGGACTTTTTGTGCTGGTTGGGGCTTTTTATGTAAAACCTGAAAACTGGGTACCTTTTGCACCAAACGGAATGAGCGGAATATTTATGGGGGCATTCATAATATTCTTTGCATATATTGGGTTCGATGCACTTGCAACAGCGGCTGAAGAATGCAAAAATCCGCAAAAAGATTTACCGATAGGTATAATAGGTTCATTAATCGCAACTACGGTTGTATATGTAGCAGTTGCACTTGTATTAACAGGTGTATACTGTACTTCTTCACCTAATATTGATCCTGGATTTTTAAAGGCGCCTATGGCATACGTTATGTGTATGGTCCATCAAGATTGGGCAGCGGGATTGATTTCTATCGGTTCTTTAGCAGGTTTAACCTCTGTGTTGCTGGTTTTACAGTTGGCTTCAACCAGAATTTTATATGCAATGAGTCGTGATAACTTTTTACCTAGCGTATTCCAAAAATTACATCCCAAATATAGTACACCGCACGTGCTTACTCTTTTAGTCGGTGTTGTTTGTATGATTGGAACAATGACTTTGGATTTGGATGTAGCAGCACAATTATGTAACTTCGGAACCTTTACATCATTTATTATTGTGTGTGTAGCAGTTCTGATACTACGAAAAATTGATCCTGACAGACCAAGACCGTTCAAAGTGCCTTGTTCGCCATTGTTCCCGTCTTTGGGTATAGCTTTTTGCGGCGGTTTGATGTTGTATTCAATGAAATCTCTCACCGCATCAGCTCTTATGTTTCCCGTGTGGTTATTAATAGGTTTGGGAATCTACCTGCAATACGGGTATGTAAAAAACAGAAAAATAGAAATTAATAAGTTAAACAGTACAAATAAAGATGAAAAAGAACTCATTACTAAATAACCTGCTTAAGAAGAAATCTCCGGATGAACTTATAGATGCAGGAACTAATTCAGAACTAAAAAAGACATTAAATGTTTTTGATTTAATCATAATTGGGATTGGTGCAGTTGTCGGAACAGGCATATTCACCATTATTGGTAGTGCAATACAAAACACCGCTGATGGGGTAGGTGCAGGTCCTGCGGTTGTGCTTTCAATGGGACTTGCTGCAATTGCTAGTTTATTTTCTGCACTTTCATATTCAGAAATCGCTGCAATGATTCCTGTTGCAGGAAGTGCCTATACGTATACATACGCAACAATGGGCGAGTTTATGGCATGGATGGTCGGTTGGATACTCATGCTTGAATATGCAATAGGAAACATTACTGTTGCAAGTGCTTGGACAGGATATTTTGTGCAACTTTTAAAAGGGTTTAAAAGTATTCTGCCTGCATTTATTGTCAATACTCCTCTATGGCTGAGAAACGATTACAGAACAATATACGCAATGTGTGATAAATACGGATGGGATGTTCATGACAAAATGCCG
>CAMDZX010000084.1 GCA_945910925.1 uncultured bacterium
ACGAAAGGATAAAGTTGAATTAAGATTACAGAACGCGCTAATAAAAGGTGTAAACAAATATTTAAACGAAGATATTGAAGAAGCTTTAAAACTGTATTCGCCGATAGAGATTATAGAAAAACTTCTTCTTGAAGGTATGAACAAAGTTGGCGAACTGTTTGGCGCAGGAAAAATGTTTCTTCCGCAAGTCGTTAAAAGTTCACGAGTTATGAAGGAAGCCGTCGACATACTTCAAATTCATTTGGAGAAAAAAGAAGGCGGAAAAATCGGGAAAATAGTTATTGCGACAGTTAAGGGGGATGTTCATGATATAGGAAAAAACATTCTGTCGCTTATTCTTCAATGTAACAATTTTGAAGTTATTGATTTGGGGGTTATGGTTAATACTCCCGAAATTCTTAAAGCCGCAATACAATATAAACCTGATATCGTCGGATTATCGGGACTTATTACTCCATCATTGGATGAAATGATAAATGTTGCTCAAACGATGGATAAAGAAGGGGTGAAACTCCCTGCAATCATGATTGGCGGTGCGACAACGAGTAAACTGCATACTGCTCTTAAAATAGCACCAAACTATAATGGGTTGGTAGTACAAACCAATAACGCATCCGAAGCTGCGGTTGTGGCACAAAAAATAGTTATGCAAGACAAAGAATTTGTTGACAATATCAAAAATGAACAAACCCGACTTCGTGAAGAATATGAGGCAAGTCTGAGATGAAAACACCTTTTTTAGAAAAAATAAATAATACTCCGCTTATTTTTGACGGCGCAACGGGTACTGTTATATATGAAAAAGGTGTGTTTCTTAATACCTGTTATGATGAACTTAATCTTACAAGACCGGATTTAATCAAAGAAATTCATCAAGACTATATCAATGCAGGTGCTGATGTTATTCTTACAAATACTTTCGGTGCAAACCGAATAAAGCTTGAGAAATTCGGACTTGCAGATAAAGTAAAAGAAATAAATCATGCGGGAGTGAATATTGTCAAAAGTATCAGCGAAGACGTTTATATTCTCGGTTCTGTCGGGCCTAATCTTAATAGCGGTGTAATTTTAACCTCAGAAAATGCGGATACAATAAAAGAGAGTTTTGAAGAACAAATTTCTGCACTTGTTGGAGCAGGGGTGGATGGTATAATTTTTGAAACATTTTTTGATTTAGAAGAACTTATGCTTGCCAGCAAAACCGCAAAACAATTTGATATCCCGATTGTTGCGTCAATGACTTTAAACAAAGAACTTGAAACTCCTAAAGGCTTGAATATAGTTTCCGCGTTAGAGAAACTGGATGAGTGTCAATATACTGATGTATTAGGTTTAAATTGCAGTATAGGACCTCATGCAATGCTTAGTGCAGTTGAAAAAGTTATCAAAAAGATAAATAAACCGCTTGTGATTCAGCCTAATGCCGGACATCCTCAAAAACAAGACGGAAGGATGATTTATCTTAGTACTCCCGAGTATTTTACTTCGTATTGTAAGAATTATATTAATTTAGGCGTAATGGGAGTCGGTGGCTGCTGTGGAACTACTCCGGAGCATATAAAAGAAATGTCACGTACGATAAAAGCCTTAACGGGAGTAAAAAATCACGTTGAAATTGTTAAAACAATGAATCGTAACGATAGTATAACAGTAACACCAACAGTTGAAAAAAGTGATTTTGCCCGAAAACTTTTTTCTTCCAATGAAAAAGCAGTTTCTATCGAAATTACTCCCCCTCGTTCAGTTGACTTGAACCCTATGCTTGAAAAAGTACAAAAATGCAAAGATTTTGGAATAGATGCGATAAATATACCTGACGGTCCCAGAGCAAGTGCCAGAATTTCACCTATGGTTGCAGGAGTAATGATTGAACAAAAAATCGGGATAGAAGTTATTCTTCATTACTGTTGCAGGGACAGAAACCTTATAGGTATGCAGTCTGATATTCTTGGCGGTTACGCGGCAGGAATAAAAAATTATCTTGTAATCACGGGAGACCCGCCGAAACTCGGCAACTATCCGCAAGCAACCGCAGTTTTTGATGTAGATGCGGTCGGATTAACAAAAGTTATACATAATCTTAATAATGGTGAGGATATTGCAGGAAATGAAATTAATCCGCCTACCTCAATTCTTATTGGTGTCGGTGCAAATCCTTGTGCCGTTAATTTAGATAAGGAAATAAAACATTTTTATAACAAAATTGATGCGGGTGCGGAGTATGTAATGACTCAGCCTGTTTTTGATGCAGATACACTATTAAGATTTATAGAAACAACTCAAAAATATAAAGAGATTCCTGTTGTGGCAGGGATTTGGCCGTTGGTTTCATTAAAAAATGCCTTGTTTTTAAAAAACGAGGTTCCGGGCGTGGAAATTCCTGATAGTATTATTAATAGAATGTCACAGGCAAAGACAAAAGAAGACGGATTAAAAATCGGGATAGAAATTGCCCATGAAATAAAAGATAAAATAGATTCATGTGTTCAAGGTTATCAAATTAGCGCACCTTTCGGTAAAGTGGATTTAGCGCTTAATGTTGTGAAGTAAATCAGGATGTATGTAGTTGTATGCAACGACCGTTCCATCTTTTTGCAAAGTATAAGTATCAGTTTTGATTACCTTAGATAAATTTACTGAATCCTTCATACGATTAAAAACGTATTCATTCTGTGTGAGCTTTTCTATTGTAGCTGGTTTTATTCCGGAATGTGTTGTTGTTAAGCCCATCGTAGCCAATAATGTCATCGGAATAATTCTCATATATTTGTTAGATAAATTATTGTGTTTTGACATTGAGAAATTTGCTAATCCGTTCATATTCATGCTTATTCCTTGAATATTAATATTGTTACTTATTAATATCCTAACATATATTTTTTTGTTGATATGTAACTATTTGTTAATTAATTATTTGCTACAAACTGAAATATTAATTTTTTGTTTATTTTTTTTATATTCTCCAAAAACAGTGCTTTAATAATAGTGTAGAAAAAATATAATTATAAAAAGGAGATATAGAATTATGGCAAAAACAATTGGTATTGACTTGGGTACAACAAACTCGGTAGTAGCAGTTATGGAAGGTGGTAAACCAACCGTTATTGCAAACGCAGAAGGTATGAGAACGACACCTTCAATCGTAGGTTTTTCAAAAACAGGAGAAAGATTAGTAGGGCAATTAGCAAAAAGACAAGCTATCTTAAATCCTGATAAAACAATTGCTTCAATTAAAAGACACATGGGCGATGATTACAAAAAAAATATTGACGGAAAAGATTATACTCCGCAAGAAATTTCTGCAATGATTTTGAGAAAGTTGGCAGATGATGCAAGTTCATATCTTGGAGAAAAAGTTACATCTGCAGTTATCACAGTTCCTGCTTACTTTAACGATGCACAAAGACAAGCAACTAAAGATGCAGGTAAAATCGCAGGTTTAGATGTACTTCGTATTGTAAACGAACCGACAGCAGCTGCTCTTGCATACGGTTTAGAAAAAGATCAATCAGAAAAAGTTCTTGTATTTGACTTAGGCGGTGGTACATTTGATGTTTCTATTCTTGAAATCGGTGATGGAGTTCACGAAGTATTGTCTACTTCAGGAGATACACACTTGGGTGGTGATGATTTTGACCAAAAAGTTATGGATTGGATTTGCGAAGAATTCAAGAAACAAGAAGGTATTGATTTAACAAGCGATAAACAAGCAATGCAACGTATTAAAGAAGCTGCAGAAAAAGCTAAATGTGAATTATCATCTGTTGTTGAAACAAATATCAACCTTCCGTTCATTACTGCTGATGCAAATGGTCCTAAACACTTAGATTTGACATTATCACGTTCTAAGTTTGAAGAACTTTCTTATGACTTATTAGAAAGATGTAAAAAACCTGTTGAACAAGCATTATCAGATGCAGGTTTAGGTAAGAATGATATCAATGAAGTTGTATTGGTAGGGGGTTCAACTCGTATTCCTGCCGTTCAACAACTTGTAAAAGAATACACAGGAAAAGACCCTAACCAATCAGTAAACCCTGATGAAGTTGTTGCAGTAGGTGCTGCTGTCCAAGCCGGTGTACTTGCAGGTGAAGTTAAGGATATCGTGTTGTTAGACGTTACACCTCTTACACTTGGTATTGAAACTATGGGTGGAGTTATGACACCGCTTGTTCCTCGTAACACAACTATTCCTGTTTCAAAATCTCAAGTGTTCTCAACTGCGGAAAATAATCAAACTGCTGTTGATATTAATGTACTTCAAGGTGAAAGACCAATGTCTGCCGACAATAAATCTTTAGGTATGTTTAGACTTGAAGGAATTGCTCCTGCAATGCGCGGTATTCCGCAAATCGAAGTTACATTTGATATAGATGCTAACGGTATTGTAAACGTATCTGCTAAAGATAAGGCTACAAATAAGGAGCAAAAAATTACAATTACAAATTCTTCTAACCTGAATGAATCTGATATCGAAAAAATGGTTAAAGAAGCAGAAGCAAACGCAGCAGAAGACAAAAAGAAAAAAGAAGCTGCAGAAATCAAAAACAATGCAAACTCTTTAATAACTTCTGCCGAAAGATTAACTAAAGATTTTGAAGGTAAGATTTCAGAAGATGATTTGAAGAAGTTAAACGAACAAAAAGATGCCTTGAAAAAAGCACTTGATGAAGACAAATCTTCAGATGAACTTAAAAAGTTATCAGAAGAACTTCAACAAACAATGTTCAGTATTTCTCAAAAAGCTTATGAACAAGTACAAAAAGACGATGCTGCTCAAACAGAAACAAATTCATCTTCAACAGAAGAAAAGAAAAACAACGATGATGATGTAATTGATGCAGAATATGTTAAAGAATAAAATCTTATAATTCAGGTTATAAACACCCTTGAACATTTGTTCAAGGGTGTTTTGTTAATATTTATTGCGAAAAATATTTCTCCTAGCAAAAAAAAATAATTATGCATTTTAAACTACTATATTTATGGAGAATTAAATGTTAATATCACATAACCTGCCTGTTAGTTTACTTAATAACGAATACGTATCTAAGCCTGTTACAAATGGACATACAACTGATACACCCGATAGAAAAAAACAGGGATTATCTGAATTAAGTAATGTAAATCGTTCATTGGTAAAATTTACAGGCTACAGACAAAGTTTTCAACAAACATTAGATGAAAACTATTTTAATTTACCGACTAATCCGGAAACAGGAAAAGCTTTTAAACCGGATGTTTACCAGAGAGCTGCTGCCGAAAACTTGTACAAAGGTAATGATGTAATTGTTGCGGCGCCAACAGGTACGGGAAAAACAGCTATTGCTCATTATATTATTGAAAAAAATATTCGGGAAGGTAAAAAAACTTTTTATACTGCACCATTGAAAGCATTAAGCAATGATAAACTTCGTGAATTTGAAAAAATATATGGTCCTAAAAACGTAGGATTATTAACAGGTGACAGGAAAATTAATAAAAATGCGCCAATTATTATTATGACGACTGAAGTCTATAGAAACATGCTTATGCAAAATGCAATGAATAATCACAATCCGATTTTAAAGGATTTAAAAACGGTTGTATTTGATGAATTGCATTATTTGAATGATGAGGATAGAGGAGGCGTATGGGAGCAATCTATACTATTTACCAAGCCAAAAACTCAGATACTGGCATTGTCTGGAACAATGGAAAACGCAGGAGAAATGAGTGATTGGATAGCTTCAACAAAAGGTCAGGGAACTTCCGAAAAAGTTACTCCTGATGAACATTACAAGGCGCTTGATACACGTAATGCGCATACCGTATTAATTGATGTTCCTTCTGAAAACAGGCATGTTCCTCTTGAATTTCAAGTAGTAAAATTGGAGCATCAAAAAGATAAATATTCTAAAAAAGGAACAAAACCGGGCTTGGCCAAAAAAACTTCAACAAAGCCACCTGAAGAAATTTTACCCGCTAATGAAGATTATCTTGGCATGGTATATAAATTAAAGAAAGAGGATAAACTGCCTGCTATAATGTTTGTTTTTAGTAAGCGAAAATCTAAAGATTTGCTTGATGAAATGAAGTTTAATGCTCCACAGCTTACAACAAATGATGAAGCAAAAAAAATAGCTAAAATGATATATAGTTACAAAAAACAAGGAAAATATTTAGGTGAATTGCTTGATGAAGAAGCTTTAACAAGAGGGTACGCAATCCATAATGCCGGAATGCTTCCTGAACAAAAAGAGCTTGTTGAAAATTTATTTCAGCATAAACTTGTTAAACTTGCAATTGCAACAGAAACTTTGTCCGCAGGTATAAACATGCCTGCTCGTACTACCGTTATAACAAGCCTTATGAAGCCTGTTAGTACAAAGGTTAATGAGGAAGGAAAAAGAAAACTTGAACCCAATGAATTTCATCAAATGGCAGGGCGTGCAGGTAGAAGGGGTATTGATACAAAAGGATATACCTATTGCATGGCGGTGAATAATGCGCAAGAAAAAGGATACAAAAAACTAATTACTCAAAAGGCAAATAAAATTGAAAGTCACCTAAAAACAGATTTTTCGTTTGTTGCTAATGTAAATATGCACTTTGATAACAAAGAATTTCTTGCTAATTTTTATGAAAAATCATTATTTGCTTATGATAAAGATTCAAAACTGAAAGCTCAAAAAGCAAATGCTCTTGTTGATGATTTTTATAAAAAAGAAAATATTCTAAAAAATGAAGGTTTTATAAATTCTAATAATACTGTTACTCAAAAGGGCGAGCTTCTTGCAAAATTAAACGGATATGAACAAATACCTGTAATTGATGCAATATATAATCAGGATTTAAAAGGCTTAAATCCACAACAACTTGCAGGATATGTTGCAGGGCTTGCTATGCTGACAACCGAAAATAAAAAAGGAATGGGAGATACTTTAACACCGTTTGAAGATGAATTTCTTGATGAAAAAGCAACTCTCTTACAGAAACGTGTAGAGGGATATAATGAAGATGTGTATCCTGTATTTGATGAAGAATTATATTTGAATACAGATGCAATGAAGCATGTTTATAAATGGGCAGATTTAAATGCTGAAAATAACGAGTCCACGCAAAATTGGCATACAATGATTAAAGGGGATACAGGTTTTTCAATAAAAGATGAAGGTTCTTTGTTTAAAGAAATCACAATGACAACTGATCTCTTAAAACAAATAACCGATATTGCTGAGTATGCAAAAAACAACAGTATCAATGCACCTGATAAAAGATACTACAATAATTTGCAAACCACAGCAATGGATGCAATAGAACTCATCAACCAAAAACCTGCCAAACAAGACGAATAGGTTTAGTCTTCCAATGATTGATAACCTGATTTATGAGATTTTAGAGTAACACCTCTTTTTGATGACTGTATAAACTCAATCATATCGTCTACGTATTTGTTTTGCGGAAGCTCTTTACGAATTTTTTCTATCGCTTGTGAAGTATTGTATTCATCGGATATAAGAAGTTTAAAGGCTTCATTTGCAACAGTTCTTTCTTCTTGAGAAACTCCCCTACGTTTGAGAGCAACTACATTCAATCCTCTAGGAACAGGCGGTCTGCCTTCACCTTTAGAATAAGGAAGAATGTCTTGACGTGCAGCTGAGAAACCGCTAATAATTGCCATTTTGCCAATTCTGATGTTTTGATGGAATACGCTCATGCCCCCAACAAAAGCACCAAACCCGACGTGAACATGTCCGCCTAATGTAACGAGGTTTGCAAGAATAACTTCATCTTCTAAAACACAATTATGTGCAACGTGAGAACCAACCATTAATAAACATTTTTTACCGACTCTTGTTGTGAAATCTCCGCAAGCAGCACCACGATGGACTGTTACATTTTCCTTTATGATAGTACCGTCACCGATTACTACTTTAGTTTCTTCACCTTTATAACCCAAATCTTGAGGTTCTGAACCGATTGTCGCAAAAGGAGAGATTGTACACCCTTCACCAATTTCTGCATATTCAATATATGCATTTGCAATTACTCTGGTTTTTGACCCTATTTTTACATTTTTACCAATAACAACATTTGGTCCTATAATCGCATCTTCTGCAATTTGTGCTGAAGGGTCAATTATTGCGGTTTTATCTATCATAAATCTCTCTCCATATATGTATTCTTAACATTATAAGTATATTACAAATATTAGAAGTTTCTGCTTTTGTTTATATTATTTTAATATGATAGAAAATATTTCATAAAAAAAACCTTCCGGAAATGGAAGGTTGGAATTTTTTGTGTAATTCCTCGT
>CAMDZX010000085.1 GCA_945910925.1 uncultured bacterium
GTCAGCAATATCTTAATACTAAACTATACGGTTGATATTAATATTTTTATACTAAAGATTAAAAATTCAAGTCCGTTTTACATGATACAGCATGCAAGATTATGGAGAAATCATGTCGGAAGAGCTTACAATACCCTCAGTAAACCAATCAGAAGAAGCAAATAAGGCATTAGAAAATGCACGTATAGCACACCAAAAATATCTTATAAAACAACAAATAGAAGATATAGACAGGGCAATACTATACTATGTTGATGCAATCAAATTCAACCCAAAGCTTGCAGAAGCATACTATCGTCTTGCCAGTCTAATGTGGGAAAAAGGACAAATTTCCGTGGAGAGTGCAATAGAACAATGTAAAACAGCTATTACACTTGAACCTGAAAATGTCAATGCTCATATATATACAGGGTATTTTTATTCTCTTGCCAACGACTATATAAATGCTGAAAAGGAATTCAAAATTGCAATAAGCAAACACACGGAAAACTCCGCACGTCCGAGATTGTTCCTATCATCATTAATACAAAAGCGCATGGAAATAGAAGGGAAAACCCTAAGCGGAATGATGAAATATCTCTATTATTTCTTGACGGGAAGTGTTCTGTTTATGAGTGATTTACCTGCATTAAAGATGATGTATAAATCTATCGCAGATAATTTTTCTGTTATTTCATACAAAACTATTGGTGCAACTCTAGAAAAAATACGAATGTTCCCGACTGCGTTTAATACGTATTCTATGGGAATGAAAAAAACAGAACACGGAGATATATTCTACAAAAAACTCGGGGATTTATCACTTGAATGCAACGATGTAGTATCAAGTCTTGAGTATTACAAAAATGCACTCAAAACCACTCCGGATAACAGAGAAATCTTAATCAAACTTGCAACGATTATGCAAACATATTTCCCTGAAGAAATAGACACAATAATCGATTATTATAACCGTTTACTGGAATTCGGAATTGATAACGGAAAAATATACTACGAACTCGGACATCTCTATTTGAGAAGAAACGATAAAATAAATTCAATATCAGCGTTCAAACTCGCTCTCGGAGAAGAACCATGTAATCCGTATTACAACAACTCACTTGCGTACGCATTGGTAAGAGCAGAGTTGTTTGATGATGCGATTGAATACTATCAAAACGCTATCAAATTAAATCCTGACCCAAGCTGGACATCAATTGTATGTCATGCCCTCGGAGCTTTGTATGGCGAAGTTAAGGGTAATTTTGAAGCAGCAGAAGCAACATTCCAAGCGGGATTGGTACTTGATTCAAACAACTATGAGCTTTTGTTGTCTTTAGGTGATTTATTCATGGCACAAGGAAATCTTGATAAAGCTATTAAAACATACTGTGACGGAATAACTCTTAACCCTGATAACTTCTTGGCTTATGCTAAGGCAGGATTAGCACTATGGGAAAAAGATTATATTGAAGAAGCACTTGTTTCTCTGCATAAAGCAGTTGATTTGAATCCTGATTTTGAAGTGGCACACAATAATCTTGGTGTGGTATACCTTGACGGAATCGGGGATGCAGGAGAATCAATAAATCACTTTATGCGCGCGATTGAAATAAATCCTAATTATACACTGGCTTATTTTAACGTCGGACGAGCGTATCAGGCTATGGATGAAAAAGCCTCCTCAGCAGAATACTATCAAATGGCACTGGACCTAAATCAGGTCACGCAAGAACTTGATAACCACGACATAAAAGAAAGACTGCATCGTCTTTTTGAATAAGATTTTTTCTATCAAAAGTAACGGAATTATTAATATTTTGTACATATAAAAATGGGTAAAATAAAAAATCATTTCACCCATTTTTGCTCATTTTTTACAAATATATAAATGTATTCTATACTGCAACTTTCATTGAGTTAGAAATAATTTCGTTGAAGCTGTCAGCTTTCAAGCTAGCGCCACCGATAAGTCCACCATCGATATCAGATTGAGAAAGTTGTTCTTCAATAGTAGAAGGTTTTACAGAACCACCGTAAAGAATTCTGATTGCATTTCCTGCTTCTTCAGAAGAAACTTCTTTAACAACATTTCTAATCATTGCGATAACTCTATTTGCTTCTTTTGAATCGCAAGTTTTACCTGTACCGATAGCCCAGATTGGTTCGTATGCAATAACTGATTTTGCAATTTGGTCATTAGTTAAACCGGACAACGCAGCTCTAATTTGAGATGCTATATGTTGATCGGTAACACCTGATTCTCTTTGTTCAAGAGTTTCGCCACAGCAGATAATCGGAATCAAACCGCCTGCAAGAATAGCTTTTGCTTTTTTGTTAATCATTTCATCAGTTTCAGAGAAATATTGTCTTCTTTCTGAGTGACCGATGATAATATAATCGCAACCTGCATCTTTTAACATTTCTACGGAAATTTCACCTGTATAAGCACCTGATGATTCCCAATGGCAGTTTTGACCTGCAATTTTAATTTTATCACTACCCCAAGATGCTCTTGCAGCAGATACAACACCAATTGTTGTAAAAGTAGGTGCAACAACAATCTCAGGTAATTGAGATTCAGAAAGTCCTGAAACAAGGGATTTGATACCTTCAAACAACTCTCTGCCTTCGTTTTGTAATAAATTCATTTTCCAGTTTCCTGCAATGATTGGTTTTCTTGACATAATTATCTCCTTAAATTTGTAAACCACACAAAAAGTTTAAAATAAAAGCAGAATACAATCAAGAGGAAAGAAAGAGAAAGATGACCCAAAAGTTATCCTCTTTTTGGTCATCCTCCCAATCTATAATGTCATTCCGAACTTGTTTCCACTGCTGTCCATGATAAATTTTAATAAATTAATAAAAAATAACAAACAAAAAACTACTTACTCAATTTTGAAAAATCTGCGATTCTTTCATAGTAGTTTTTCAACATAGTCAACAAGCCTATTCTGTTATTTTTAATATTCTCATCTTTATCCATAACAAGGACTTTTTCAAAGAAACTATCAATTTGAGCATTCAAACCAATAAGCTGTTTTATGTACAATTCGTAATCAGAATTTGTATCGACACCAACTGCACATTCATACAATTTCTTTTCTGCATCATCTACAAACAAGCCTTCATCTACCCTGTCATAGCTTGAATCTTTAAGAATTCTTATTATCCTGTTTGCATTTTCTATTGTCATTGGACTATCAAGATTTGAAAGTATATTTACTCTTGCAACATAGTCTGCCAAGTCCTCTAAAGGATTCTTAATCAGTGCACTTTCAAGGATTTCTTTCTTATAAGTGTCTGAAAGGTAAATAACCAATCTTTGTACAAAGAATTCTTCCACATCAGACCGGCAATCAGCTTGAACAGGCAAAAGTTCAAGCGCAGATTTGATTAATTCGGAAACATTTATATTTAAACGGTTTTCAATAACAGTTTTTATAATCCCTAACGCTGCACGTCTTACCCCGAGCGGGTCTGACGAGCCGGTAGGTTTCTTACCGGATGCAAATACCGCACATATAGTATCAATCTTATCTGCAATACCTACAATCTGACCTTCTAAAGATTTTGCAAGTTCACTATCGGCATTGAGCGGGAAATAATGTTCTTTAATCCCGTCCACAACTCCTTGCGGTTCACCGTTTAGTTTTGCATAATCCGAACCGATGTATCCTTGAAGCTCGGTAAATTCAAATACAAGATTTGTTGCCAAATCAGCTTTACAAAGATATGCAGTTCTTATAATCGTATCAAGAGCAGTCACACCGATACTTTCGGCAATTTGTTTTGAAAGTTTGATTATGCGTTGAGTTTTGTCATAGACAGAGCCCATACCTTTTTGGAACGTCATACCCTTTAAGTTTTCAACATAGCCTTCAAGCGGTTTTTTGGTGTCATTTTTTACAAAGAATACCGCATCATCAAGACGTGCTTTTATAACTCTTAAATTCCCTGCTTGAATATTAGAGAAATCATCACCTATATAATTTGCGATTGTTATAAATTTGTTTGTTAGTTTTCCATCCTTGAACAATGCAAAATATCTTTGATGAGTTTCCATAACGGTAATCGTAACTTCATCAGGAATAGTAAGGAATTCTTCATCAAAACTACAAACAACCGCAACAGGCCATTCACAAATATACGTAACTTCTTCAAGCAAATCTTCGGATATTCTTGTTGTTGCTCCGATTTTTTCGGATTCTTGTTTTGCAAGCTCTACAATTTTTGCCTGACGCTCATCCTGATTAACAATTACATACGCTTTTCTTAACTCATCTCTGTATTCATCAATATTTTTGATTTCAACAGGCTGAGTGTATGACCTGTGGCCACGTGAGAATCTTGAAGATTCTATATCCAAGATACGTATAGGTAATTCTTCGTTATTAAACAAAGACACAATCCATCTTATAGGACGTGAGAATTTTTCATCGTGAGTACTCCATCTCATAAAATGTGAACCTTGAAGTTTTAGAATAAGATTAGGAATACATTCAGGAAGTAGAGCAGTTGTTAGTTTACCTTTATTGAAAACTTTTGCAAATACATAATCGCCTTCTACATATAAATCCTCAGGCTTGATACCGTTTTTGTTCGCAAACCCTTCTCCCGCCTTTGTAAGGTTTCCGTTTTCATCATACGCAATCTTCTTAATCGGACCTTTGAAAACTTTTTCGGAATCAGGTTGTGCATCCGCAATCCCTTCAATAATTACGGCAAGTCTTCTCGGTGTTGCCATAACATTTATATTTTCAAAACCTATATTATTTTCAGTCAAAAACTTGTTAAAACTGTCTTTTAATTGCTTTATTGCAGACGGTATAAATTTGTATGGGAGTTCTTCCACCCCTATTTCCAATAAATATTTGCTCATTCTTAAAACCTCATTTCACGTCTATTATACACAAAACTAAAAATTTCTACCACAATCGGGTAATAAATAAATCATCAATTGGGGAATATTCAATTTTGCTTGGATTTGTAACATGAAAATGTGCGACACAGTTGTCGATAAATAAAAAGGAGATATTATGAAAAAAACATTATTAGCTACAACACTACTTGTTGCAATTGCAGTAGGAACAAACGCTTCTCACGCTTTTTGTTGGAGAAATTTAAACCCTGCAAACTGGGGCACCTGTCCAAAATGTGAAAAAGTTTGTAAGAAGGAAACAACCTGTAAGCCTAAATGCAAGAAGGAAAAATGTGACCCTTGTAAAAAACAAACTTGCAAACCTAAGTGTGATCCTTGCGAAAAGAAGACTGAACAATGCAACCCTTGTGAGAAAAAAGCAGAACAATGCAATCCTTGCCCAAAAGCGGTTACACCATGCGATCCTTGTGGCAAGCCTATGCCAAACTGTGATGCCTGTGACAAACTGCAAGATGCAACAGAAAGATAGCACACCTGAGGGGATGACCAAAAGTCATCCCCTTTTAAGTTATTTCCACTACTGTCCGAGATAAATTATTTATCCATAATATTTCAAAAAACTGTCATTCCGAACTTGTTTCGGAATCTTACCAATTGGGAACAAAAAATAAAACGTCATAACGTTAAATCTAAAACTCCAACGTTGATAAGATGCTGAAAGGGGTAAATGTAAAGTTCAGCATGACAGTATTCTTTTTGTAAAAATATCTCGGACTGCTGTGCCGATGACAGGGAGAATAAAAGTTTTGCACCATTTTAATAATTAAGAATGACAAAATAGCATTGATGGATGAAATTGAGAATTTCATCCATCCTACTTTACTTATTGTAATTATTGATTGCAAGTATCACACTACACACACATTCCTGCGACATCATACATACCATCCACCTGCATATCATATATAATCTTATTATTTGCAATCAAAGCCAAATTTTGACCTAAGTCTTTATTTTCAGAAGAAAGGTTTTCTAATTCAATACCATCTTTTGTTTTTTTGTATTGTATATCTACCTCTTGTCCGTTAATTGTACCGTGTATTGAACCATTGTAACCAAATCCGCTGTTGCGCTGCAGTTTTAAATTAACCTCTTTATCATTGATACTTCCAGTTACACTACGTTTACCCTGCAATGCGTTTAAGAAACCTTTATCAGAAACATCTACATCAAATCCCTTTCCTGTCATATGCCCATAACCTTTAGCATTTGCATACCAAGGTCGGTCATAGTTTACGGAATTATCCAACTCTTTTAAAGATTCTTTTGAAAATTTTAGAGTATTTGTAGTACTATTGCCAATTTTACCTAATGAGACAATGTCATTTTTAGGTGTACGCTCTAATTGAACCTTTCTTTGGTCTTGAATAAACTCAGGCATAAATTTATCAATCGGCACCTGACGAACACCATTCTTATCACCTTTAATTGTAACTACTCCACCATCACTGGTTGCAACACAAGTTTCTCCTGAACTTGTTTGAAATTTGATTGGATTAAATTGACTAATTCCCGGCATATTTACCTCCTTTTGATTATGTTATTTTAATTTACGCATCATCGGAATTACTGCACCACTAATTCCAATATCAGAACTCCTTACCCGTTTGCTGCAAATTTGAATTACTTTTGATTGATACATTGTTTTCAACAGCCATAAACTTAACTCCTGTTTTCCCATATATAAATATAAAAACAGGAGTTTATATAAATTTGCCCCGCCCCACCCCATCACATCACATCATATCATATAGGGCATTATAACAAGATTTCATCCATTTTAAATTCAGGTTAACATTTTGTTACAATATTAAAATTGTTACTGAGTGATTTATTTTGGTGCAAAAAATTGCACCCAACCTAATATTTTGTTACAATTTTACCAAAATAAATAAATTTGTATTCAAACAATAAAAAAAGAGTGCATCCGTTATTTCGGATACACTCTTTTTGGTATATCTTATAAATTAAGCGTTCACTAATTCACGAGCTTTTTGGCATTCAACAACAGCTTGAGCAGCTGCCAGTTTTGCTTGCGGAACTCTGAATGGAGAACAAGAAACATAATTCAAACCAATTTTATGGCAGAATTTAACTGAATCAGGGTCTCCGCCGTGTTCGCCACAAACACCGCCAACAAGGTTCGGATTAACCTTCTTACCTTTTTCCATTGACATTTCAACCAATTGACCAACACCATTAACATCAAGTGTTTCAAACGGATTTGAAGATAATATCTTTTGTTCAACATATCTGTTCAAGAATTTACCTTCTGCATCATCTCTTGAATAACCAAATGTCATTTGTGTTAAGTCGTTAGTACCGAATGAGAAGAATTCTGCGTATTCTGCAATTTCATCAGCTGTCAATGCAGCACGAGGAATTTCAATCATTGTACCGAATTTGTATTCAACATTAACGCCTTTTTCTGTCATAACGTCTTTTGCAACATGAACCAAAATTTCTTTAGCAGTCTTAAGTTCGTTTACATGACCGATTAAAGGTACCATTACCCAAGGTTTTACGTCTAATCCTTCTTTTTTCAAATCACAACAAGCTTCAAAGATTGCTCTTACTTGCATTTCGTTGATTTCAGGATAAGTTAAGCCTAAACGGCAACCACGTAAGCCCATCATAGGGTTTGATTCAGAAAGTCCTTCTACGACGTGTAAAAGTTCTTCTTTTTCTTTGGCATCTTTTCCTTGAGCTTTTAGAGTTGCAACCTCTGCAATCAAATCCTCCTTAGAAGGTAAGAATTCGTGTAAAGGTGGGTCTAAAAGTCTTATTGTCATATGATGTTCGCTGCCTAAAGCCTTGAACATTGCGTAGAAATCAGCGTATTGCATTGGTAATAATTTGTCTAACGCTTCTTTTCTTGCTTCTGGTGTACCTGCGATAATCATTTTTTGTACCCAAGGAAGTCTGTCAGGATCCATGAACATGTGTTCTGTTCTGCAAAGACCAACACCTTCTGCACCAAACTTCAATGCATTTGCAATATCTTTTGGTGTATCAGCGTTTGCTTCAACTTCCATAGTTCTGATTTCGTCTACCCATGAGAAGAATTTATTCCAGTTTTCGTCAATATTAGCATCAACTAATTTAACTGCACCTTCCATAACGATACCTTTTCCACCGTCAAGTGAAATAATATCGTCTTTGTGGTAAACAGTACCGTCGCAACCTGTTAATGTTTCGTTTGCAAGGTCAATTTTCATATCTTCACAACCTGAAACACAAGGTTTTCCCATACCTTTAGCAACAACTGCTGCGTGGGATGTAGCACCGCCTCTTAGGGTCAATACACCTTGAGAAACAGCCATACCGTGAATATCATCAGGACAAGTTTCTACACGAA
>CAMDZX010000086.1 GCA_945910925.1 uncultured bacterium
AACTCCTGTCAAAAATAAAATATAGGGCAAAACTTCTCAAGCAGGAAAAAGGTTTAAAGCATAGTTTTGATATAACCTGTACACTTTCTATTTTTGTGCCTAAACCGTTTACTCCGTTCCAATGGGCGCCTCAAATGAACTTGGACGAAGTAACAGCTCATATAAAATACTTGAAAGAAAAAACAGACCGTATAAAAGGTGTAAAAATAAACTATCACGAAAAATTTGTATCTCAAATAGAGGCAGTATTAACTAGAGGCGATACAAGTTTATGCTGTTATATTGAGGCTCTTTATAAAAAAGGATGTTATTTGGATGCTTGGGGTGAGTATTTTAATAAGAAAATTTGGCAGGAAACCGCATTGGAATGCGGAATAGATTTGGAGAAACTTGCCGAAAAGTCTTATGAACTTACAGAACCATTACCTTGGGATTTTATCAATACGGGTGTTGATAAATCCTGGTTAATAAATGAATACAAACTTGCCTTTGAACAAGCAAAGGAGTTTGTTATTCAACCAACCTGTGAACAAAAATGTGTTAATTGTGGAGTATGTTCTAATCTTAAAACTCGTAAAATTCTTGCAAAGCCATATAACATTTCAGATGAGGCAAGAAATATAAAACCAACCACTCCCGTAAATCCTGCATACGATACATCTCATCTGAGCGAAGTCGTTACAAAATGTCGAATTAAAGTTACAAAATCGGGAATATTAAAATATTTTTCTCATCTTGATTGGCAAAATACATTTTTGAAAGCTCTATCAAGAACAGGTTTAAAAATTGCTTATTCACACGGATTTAATCCTACAATGAAGGTTTCAATGGGGGTTGCACTTCCGTTATTTATTGAGAGTAAGTGTGAGTTTGTAGATATTGATTTACTTGAAGATACGGATATTCAAGTGATTAAAGATAGGTTAAATTCTGTTTTACCTGAGGATGCCAAAATTATATCCATTCAAAAACTTTATCCGCCTTATAAATCCATTGATACTACCGTATATTGGGCGGAATATAAAGTTACTTCCGTTGATAAAGAACTTTACAAAATTGAAAATTTAAAGTATAATTTGGACAGAGTTTTTTCTTCTGAAGAAGTGTTAATTTCAAAGAAAAACAAAAAAGGTTTACAAAAAACAATAAACATCAAGCCGTCTGTTTATTCATATAAATTTGAGGATGAGAGTTTATTTATAGTGTTGAAAACCGGTCAAAATTGCGATATTCCGGCTGTCAGAGTGGATGATTTTATGAAATTGATTGGTGAACCGTACAATTTTGAGATTGTGCGTACTCGCTTTTTTGACAAAGAGTTACAAGAATTGTAGTTTTATAAAGGATTTAATCAATGAAAAACGAAATTACGAGTCAGAAAATTGTTATCGCTGAACGTGATAACATTGCTGCCCTTATTGAGAATGGCAAAGTTTCAGAATTTTACATTAATCGCGGAGAAATATTATTGGGTGATGTTTACCTTGCTCAAGTTGAGAATATTCTTCCAAGTATAGATGCAGCATTTGTTAATGTTGGTTCTGATAAGATGGGATTTCTCCATGCACAGGATGTTATGAAAAAAGGCGCACTTCAAGATAAGCTAGCACCTAAGCAAAAACTTGTGGTCCAAGTTGTCAAAGAACCTACCGGACATAAAGGTCCGAGAGTTACAACCGAAATAAGCCTTCCGGGCAGATTTCTTGTGCTTATGCCAAATGAAGCAGGTATTAATGTTAGCCGTAAAATATCTTCGGTCAAAGAACGTGCAAGACTTAAATCTATTGTTAGTCTTTTAAAACCTGTCGGAGTTGGAGTTATTGTAAGAACCGAAGCTGAAGGTCAGTCAGAAGCTGATATTCAAGAAGATTTAGAAATCCTTTTAGAAAAGTGGAACGGGATTGTTACTTCGGCAGAAACCGTAACTGCTCCTGCTCTCTTGTATCGTGACCAAGACTTACTTTATCGTGTTATAAGAGAAGCTTGTACTGAAAATACTGAGGAGATTGTTGTAGATACTGCTTTTGCAATGAATCGCCTGCAAACTCTTTTACAAACATGGCATATGAACAAGGATATCAAGGTTACGTTATACAAAGGAACCGAACCGCTTCTTGTAGCTATGGATATACATAAAGAGATTAAAGCGGCACTACAAACAAAAGTTAATATGCCATCAGGCGGGTACTTGTTTATACAAACAACAGAAGCTCTTACCGTCATTGATGTAAACAGCGGTAAGTTTGTAAGCTCTGCAACGCAAGATGAAACAATATTAAAAACTAATATTGAAGCCGTTCACGAAATCGCAAGACAATTAAGATTAAGAAATATCGGCGGTATGGTTATTGTCGACTTTATCGATATGACATCACGTGTTGACAAACTTGCAATGATGGAAGAATTGGAGCTTGCTCTCGAACCTGATAAGGCAAAACCGCAAGTAGGTCAGTTATCGGATTTAGGACTGGTTGAGCTCACTCGTCACAGACAGGGTCAGGCTTTGGCTGAAATATTTGCTAAGAAATGCCCTCATTGTCAAGGAAACGGGTATATAATGGAGGATATTAAATACGCATCGGCAACCGCCGATGGAGAATATCGTGCCAAAGCTGCAAAAATGAAACTTCCTTTAAGCGGGTTCAAAAAAGCAGGTGCCAACAGTTCCGGTAACGGAAAATATAATAACAGAAATAAATCTGATAATGCTAAACCGCAAGTTGAAGAAACTGAGGTTTTAGTTGATACGACTGAGGTAATGGTAGAGGTTTCAAATCCTTCAGTTGTTGCACAAGAAGAAGTAACGTCCG
Source organism: uncultured bacterium (assembly GCA_945910925.1). Taxonomy (GTDB): domain Bacteria; phylum Cyanobacteriota; class Vampirovibrionia; order Gastranaerophilales; family Gastranaerophilaceae; genus UMGS1585. The sequence continues at coordinate 2,811 of CAMDZX010000086.1, forward strand.
TTGCAGAAGCCAAGAAAAAGGCAAAGGGAACAAAGCGTGGCGGGAAGTTTAATAAATCAAAGGTTAAAGAAACCATTGCTAAGGAAAATGCAGAAAAAGACTTATCTTCAACAGTTGTTCCTGCTGATGCAGAGTTAGCTCCGATTGTTGCTAAGAATGCTGATGTTACACCTCAAAAGGATAAGAGTGAAGAAAAAGTTGTTGAAAAATCTGAAGAAACAGGCGATAATGTTTCTGAAGCAAGCTCGGAAGATACTCCTAAAAAAACACGCAGACCAAATAGGGGTAAAGGCAGAGCGAAAAAAACAACTCGAACTTCAAAAACTAAGAAAACCGAATCTGAAAATGAAGAATAGTTTAAAGAAATATTTAATTAGTATTGCAATAGTAACGGCGTTATTTACACCGCTACTATTGCCTGCTTATGCAAAATCAGAACTTAATCCGACTGTAGCAGCTGCAACCAAGCAGCCTGAAAGTAAAAAAGAAATTGCTTTCAGATTTATTATGGCAATGGTTGGTGTTGCAACATCATCAGTGCTTATTTATGTTGGTTTAACGGTATATAATAAATTGTTTAAAAATCCGTCTGCATCGGTAGTGGGCTTGAATAGTCTAAGAACCCCCGAAAACTTTAAAGAAGCAATAAATGTTTTTATTAGCAAAACTGATTGGGACTAGCTAACAATTGTTCATTATCAACCTTTTCCCATTGACAATGGACTTTGCTTGTAGTTATATTGTATTATCTTAGTCGAAATTTTCGTGCTGGATTTGACGGCTCAAGATAGTTATGGTTAAAAAAGAAAAAAGGAGATAGGTAATGCCTACAATGAATCAGCTTGTACGTCAAGAACGTAAAAAGCTTAAAGACAAAACAAAATCTCCGGCTTTGATGAATTGTCCTCAAAGACGTGGAGTATGTACAAGGGTTTATACTACAACCCCTAAAAAACCAAACTCAGCACTTAGAAAAGTTGCCAGAGTAAGGCTTACAAATGGATTTGAAGTTACTTCATATATCCCTGGTATTGGTCACAATCTGCAAGAACACAGTGTTGTACTTATCAGAGGTGGAAGGGTAAAAGACCTTCCTGGTGTCAGATATCACATCGTACGTGGTACTTTAGATACAGCAGGTGTTGCTAACAGAGCACAAAGCCGTTCTAAGTATGGGGCTAAAAAGGGAGGTAACAAATAATGTCAAGACGTTCTAAACCGGAAAGAAGAATCCCGGCTGCGGATCCGATTTACAATAATGTAGATATTTCAAAATTTATTAACAGAATTATGCGTCGTGGTAAAAAATCATTAGCAGAAAAAATCTTCTACGCAACAATGAAACGTATTGAAGAAAGAGTTAATGATAATCCAATCGAAGTTTTCCAAAAAGCATTACAAAATGCAACTCCGCTTTTGGAAGTTAAAGCTCGTCGTATAGGTGGTTCAACTTATCAAGTACCGATTGAAGTTAAAGCTGACAGAGGTTTCGCTCTTGCTTCATCTTGGCTTATTGCTGCTGCTAAAAATAGAGGTGGCAAGTCATTCATTGACAAGTTAACTAATGAATTATTGGATGCATCAAACGGTGCAGGCGCAGCTTGTAAAAAACGTGAAGATACGCACAAAATGGCAGAAGCAAACAAAGCATTTGCACATTATAGATACTAATTCAAGTTTTTGATAAAAAGGCTCTTGTATTTATTACAAGAGCCTTTTTTATCCTCTATACGTATCTTCTATATCGATAATACTACCTTGCTCTCGCTGTGAGGTATCTTGCGTATATGCATTAGAGAGTTTATCTTTTACTTTTATGCGATTAAGTTCTTTTTGTACATTTCCAATATTTTTTCTGAGTAAATTTATATTTTCTTTTTCTTTTAATTTAATTTCTGTTTCAATTTTATTTATTTCTGCTTGTTCTTCTTCATTAAATACAGTACATTTTTTTGTTAGTCGTATCTGTACAACTAATTTATCATGATATTGCATTTTTGACATAATATCATCATAGAGTTCTTTGTCAATCATGTCCTTAATTTCATCAGCCATATTTGATAGTTGATTGTAAAATAGTAAAATCTGGCTAAATTGGCTCATATAAACCTATTCTCCAATATTAGTTTCTGAATCTTCAATAAGTGATTCTGACTTTTCTTTTGCTGCAATATCAATAGCACCCAAAAAGGCTTCTCTAAGGGTTTTGAGTTCCTTAATTACTTCTTCTAAAAGCTCTGTATCACGTCTTCTGTTTACTCTATACAACATTTTTACCAATTTATCATAGAATACAAATAAGTGCCTGCCAACATCAATGCCATTTTCAAGGTCAATAGTTTTCATAAATTCTCGCAATATTTTCTGACAACCTATAATATTATTACAAATTTCTGCAGGGTTATTATCTGCAATGGCTTTTCTTGCCTTGAACAGAAACTGTATAGCCGCATCATATAGCATTATCATGAGTTTTTCAGGTGTAGCTGTAAGAACTTCATTATTTTTATACTGAGCTAAGTTTTTTGCGTATGGATTTAACATTATACCGACCTATTTACTAATATTCCTGATGCCATATTTAACTTTAACATTAATTGATTAATTTCCTGAGCGCTAATTTTTTCAACCAGACGCTCTGAATCTTTATCATATAATTCGAAAATTTCACCATCTTTTGATATTTTAACATAAAAACTATGATTTTCCATATCTTCGGGAGATATAGAAATTTTTTCTTCTTTTACATCTCCGTTTTCGTCAGTTGTTTCATAAACAGAAGCTTCATCATCATTCTTGTCGTCATCATCACGTTTAGATAACTCTCTACCTGAACTATTGTGCCCGTCCTCTTTTACCTTCATTTGAGTTGATAATTTGTCAACTTGTTTATTTTTATCTTCTTTTTGAACATGTTCTTCAGTTTGTACAGCGTAGTCCCTGGAGGTAGCTTCCCGTAACATACCTGTATTTGACATTGATAAGCCGTCCATGCCCATATATATACCCTCACATTTTGTTTATATTATATGATATAATCTTATTAAAGGAAACCATTCAAAGAAAGGATAAATCATGAAACGAAATATATTTTTATTGTTTATTCAAGAATTAACATCACTTCCTCTATGGGTAAAACAAGTTATTCTGGTTTATTTAAGGAAAGATTTGGAATCATATTTGAGTGATGATTTAATAACAATGGAAGAAGATAAAATTTTTCATATCTTTAGACCGGTTATTTCAAAAGATGGAATGGAAGAATTGGATAAGAAAAATGAAGAATATTCTGAGGATAAATATAGTTTTTTATACGATTGCGCAAATAACCTTTCGATACTTGAAATGTCTATTGAAAGAAAATATTCAATGGAGGATATATCTAAATTGTTTATGTTTGCATACAATAAAAAATACATAAAGCAATCAATACCTGTTCAGGTCCTTGCAATAGCAATGTTTATTTCAGGAGAATGTATGACAGGGGAGTATTTTCAAAAAATAGGTAAATTAACTTCAGAACAAACTGATATCATATTAAAACAACAGGAAGAACAAAAAAAACATGGTACCCATACAAAGTTTGCAGAATTAATGGTCGAAAACGGTTTTGTGGAAAATAAAGATATAAAAAGTCTTATAAAATTAAAAGAAGAAGCACAAAGAAAAGCTGTTTTAGACTTTTTATATCCTAAAAAATCCTAGCATGTCTTTTTACATTTCTTAATATTTAGCTATGATTTAATTCCTTTTTATAGTAGAATATTTCCTATATTTACTGCGTTACAAGGATTGTAAATATTTGTAAACAATAACAAAAGGTAATAGCAAAAAAACTTTTGTAAGAATCTTATTATATGTGTAGACGTTAGTTTGGAGTTGGTGATTTATGGGAATTGATAATGTTAATGCAAATAAGACAATTGCGTTGACGACTACGGCATCGTCTTGTCCGCCTTATCCGCATAAACATGTGCCGGAAGACCATATTCCTGCTGAGACAAACGTTTGACCAAATAATATAAAAACCGGGATTATGCGGTCTTATCAAAAGACTACAAGTGCTTTTACGGAATATCCTGTGAAGGGATTAACTGGACATAAGAAATCAACGTTTTATGAATTTCTGGCAATGGGTATCGTTCCGTATATTCTTGGTAGTGCAACTATGATGGCAGTATTTAACGGGGTTTCTTTTTCTCCGAATTTTGCCAATAAAGCCGCTAAGGCTAAAGGTAATAAACTTGCATTAGGAGTTTTACTGTTCGGTGTATGCAAGTCATTATCAAAGGCTCTCATTACTAAACCTGTTAAATGGGCAACAGGTATTGATACTGAGATGCCATATCAAAAAGTTTCATATACAATCCCTATGAGTAAGAATGACCCTCCAATTCCGAATTATGAACAGCATAATGTTTTTGAAAGTCGAGATTTTCCGCGTTATGACATTTTGTATAATTATAAGGAAGATAAACCAAGAAATTATTATTATGATCAAATTGCCAAGAAAAATGGTTTAGGTAAGAATTTAGAAGCTTCTGATGCTGAAGTTAAGCCTATGATAAAAGATGTTATTTCTCGTTCACGAACTGCTAAAAGTCTTTCAACTTATGCTTGGGGGGGCGTCGGTGTAGCACTTGCAACACAAAATTCTTGGGATTCCTTCTTTAATGCATTATCCAAAAACGCTTGGGTGAGATTTAAACCTAATACAAACGAAAATAAATTTATTAACTATGTAGATAAAGTTGGTAATGTCTGTCGTAATTCATATCGCATTGCTCGAAGTTTTGGAAGAAGCTTGGTTGCAGCTTCAAAAGAATTGTACAAGGGACCTGTTGCAGAAAAAGGTTTCAATAAGCATGCCGGTAAAGCATTATTAGGTTTTGCTGCAGGCTTAAGCGCGTTAGGCGCAATAAATACGATATATGGTGCAAAAACCTCCGGTGATAGAAAATTTGTTATTGATAATAAAAAGAAAGTTACGGTCGATTAATGTCAAACATGATTCAAAATATTGCTCAAAATATTTCATCTGTGAATAATACAACAAGAAAGTATTATGAAGACTTTACTGATGTTAATTCGGACAGCTTAATGAAACCTTTGGACGGTAAAGGATATTTAGTAGAAAATAATTTATTAACTGCGCCAAAAGAATTTGCAAAAGATACATATTACACGGCTAAAGCTCTTAAAAAAGGGATTGCAGGTACTGCAAACGACCATGAACTTGGTAAATTAAATGATTTAGGCTTAAAAGTAGGCGGTCTTTCAATTGCTGCATATTTAATGACAAAGCGTTCTACACCGAAGACTAAAGCAATGGAATTTGTCGGATTTGGTACTTTTCTTGCAAGTATGGCGTTGTGGCCAAAAA
>CAMDZX010000087.1 GCA_945910925.1 uncultured bacterium
ATCCTGTACGTCCAAAGAAGATTGAATACTACAAATTTTATAAACCTGCAGGATATAGCACAACATCTGATGATGAAAAGGGCAGAAAAACAATTTACGATATCCTTCCCGAGAATTTACAAGGGATGAAGCCTGTCGGAAGATTGGACAGGGAATCCACAGGTTTATTGATTATGACTAATGACGGGGATTTAATAAATGATTTAACCCACCCCTCGATTAAAGTTCCAAAGGTTTATATCGTAACAATTGACGGAAAAATCAACCAAAACCAACTGGAACAACTTGCAAAAGGTATTGAGATAGAAAAAGACAAAATTGCATACGCAGAAGCAGTTGTCCTTGAAATGTCAAATAAATCAACAATGCTTCAAGTTGTTCTATATCAAGGTATGAATCGGCAAATAAGAAAAATGTTTGACTTTTTAGGATTTGAAGTAGTTTCTCTTAAACGAATACAACATGCAACAATATCAATTGAGGGATTAAAAAAAGGACAGGCAAAACCTATAAAGCCTATTCAAATACGGGAACTCAAACGTTATCTTGCAAAATTAGGGTTGCAGAAATGATAAAAGTTGCAATAACTGGAAATATCGCATCTGGGAAATCAGAAGTAGAAAACAAAATCCGAGATTTAGGATACTTAGTTTTTGATGCCGATAAAATTGCTCACAGTTGCCTCATCAACAATAAGGATATAATTGTTGATACATTCGGTTCTGAAATCCTCTTGAACGGAGAAATTTCAAGAGAAAAGCTTGGGAATATAGTATTTAATGATAAGGAGAAATTACAAAAACTAAATAATATAATTCATCCCGAAGTCATTAAAGAAATTAACACTCTTTTTGAACACTATAAAGATGAACATTATTTGTTCGTAAGTGTTCCGTTGTTATTTGAAGCAAAAATGGAAAATATGTTTGATAGAATTATTTTTGTTTATGCTAATGATACAATAAGGCTTGAAAGGCTTATGAAACGTAATAACCTAAGTAAAACTGACGCTCTTAAACGAATAAATTCACAACAATCACAAACCGAAAAAATAACAAAATCTGATTTTATTATAAAAAATGAAGGAAGTTTAGAGGATTTAGAATTACAGGTTAATAAATTCTTCTAAGCATTCTCTACCGGTACAAAAATTCGCATTCCGTCTGTTTTTCTCAAATGTCTGGTTCTGCCATCACTAACAGCTGTTCCGTCTCCCAGTGTAACTTCAATATGACCTGAAGTAGAGCTATAACCTGCAGCACCTCTATCGTATACAAGTATACATCCCGGAGGTAAGCTATTTAAATCTACATCATTAGGTGAAATCTCTTGAAAATCATTATTTTGAGCAAGAACATTCGCCATTTGATAGGCGTGTGCCGTATGTCCGTTATATAAACCTGTTCTTTGTAACGACTGCCTTACGTATCTTGAACAATTACCTGAGAATCCTACCATATGTCCTGCAATATCCCTTGCCAAACGTTGCCCTTTTGCAGAAGAATACTTTAATCCTTTCTCGCTGAGAGAATTAAAATTCACGGCATTAGGATTATATGAAGGCGAGTTATTAGCATAAACTGCTCCTTCATAACCTGCATTGTACATATTTTCAAGTTGTCTTGCTTTTAAATCTTCAATTTTTGAATCTATTTCTTGCAATTCAAGTTCTAATTTTTTATCAATTGCTTCAATTTTATCTTGTAAATTTTTTACTTTTTTTGAAGTAGCTTTATCATTTGCCGTGATTTTATTTGTGATACTATTCATACGGGTATCAGCAACTTGTACAGTATTCTTCAATCCCGAAATTTCTGTCATATAATCGGATTGATTATCTTCATAAGTTTCAGCAGATACCACAAGACTATTTAACTCATTTTGTAAATCTTTCTTCTTGTCTTCATCTTCCGTACCTTCTATTTCCCCACGTTTTCTTTCAACAGCTTCAGAAATTGATTGTCGTTTATTTTTTACATCTTCAAATTCTTTTTGTTTTTTTGCAAGATTTTCTTTTGCAGTCTGCTTGTTTTTTTTAGCACTTTCATATTCTTGTTTTAATTCATTGGTAATACCTTTACTGTTCAAAACTAAATTATCAATTTCAGCTTGAACTTTTGCTTTTTCAATTTCGGCAAGTTTTATTTTTAAAACCCGCTGCATAGTATAAATTTCAAGAGCTTCAGCAGATGTTATTGTATTTGAGCCTGAGGGAGCATTATCCGAAATTTCTGTATTTTGCAACCTTTCAATAGTTTGTTCATACAAGTGTATCAAATCTTCTTCAGAAACAGATGAATTATCTCCGTCTAATGATGCTAATGCCTTGACATCATTATCTGTTGTGGTTGTTGTTTCTGTTGTTGTTGCTTTTTGTTGAGCATCGCCTTTATGAAAAGAATCATACATTGCACCAATCATAGTGTCGCTTAATTCTCTTGTAAATATTGATTCTTCATTATTTTCTTGTGCAGCTTCCTGTATTTGCTTAAATTTTTCAATAAAAGCTTCACGTGTTAATCCGATTGTAAATAATTGCTGTATTATTGCACTCACTTCTGGCATTATAATTCTTTCTTTTACTACTCTTAATTATATAAAGTAGAACAATCATCAAATATTTCATACAAACTATTTTTAGTAACAAATCTTAATAAATCTATTAAAATAAGCAAAAAAAGTATTTTCATGTATTAGTTAGAGTAAGGAAATAAAACATATGAGCATAAATATACAACAAAATAAAACAATAAACCGGACAAATCCTCAATTAAAAAATAAAAACAAATTTACTGATAAATTTGAAACAAAATTACGAAATTCTGCAGATATGAATGACTGTGTTGCAGTTCCCAGAACTATTTTCAAAGGATATCTCGGTATAATGTTCGGCACAATGCTGGCATCATGTGCCAATCTTTTAAAAAAGGGCAAACTTAGAACCCTTACAAATATTGCGGCATTGGGGCTATCGGCATACGGAACTTGGGCTTTTGCCAGACCTTACGTGTTAAAAGGTGCAGTCCCTAACGCAAAACCCGTTACAAAAAACTAAGCATTAACAGGAAGATACGCTTGTGCGTATGAATAATCTTCTCTGAAGCCTACTGCTCTATACATCCTCAATGCGCCATAGTTATCAGTTTCTGTTGTAACATTAACTTCGGTAAATTGACGTTTACCTGAGCGCATCCCGTCAATTATTGATTTCATTACCTGCTTTAACATTTGAACAGAAAGCCCTGTTCCTCTATGTTCTTCTAAAACTCCAACCAACGGAATATTTGCGATTTTACCGCCGGTTACGTTTGCAAAAGCTATACCAACAGGTTTTCCGTCACATAACAAAACTTTTGTAGCATCAGGCAAAAATTCACCGTATATATTGTTAACGATTTTGTCAATAATATCACGAGTACCTTCAACTGATGCAAACCTTGTATCAAATAGCGCATCAGAAGTATTTTGGAATGTAGCATTTATAATATCTACCGCATTATCAAAGTACGAATCATTCCAGCTTACAATCTTATACTTTGATTCCATTTCCTGAGTTTCAATATTATCTAAAATCATAGTAGAAAGCGAATCACTCATTAAGAATCTTAGAACAATTAAACCGATTAAATTAAATCCAAAGTGTGTAATATCAGGAGCGTAAGCACCTTGAGTACCCAACATAGGGTAACATACTACCGAATTTTTTCTAATTTCTGCAGTTTGTTCCATAAAAAACTTCATTAAATTATTACGTTTAACAACAAGATCTTCATTTCCTAAACAATGAATAACATTTAGTTCAACCGATTCGGATGTCGCCGTACAATAAACAAGAAAGGCTGTAGGAATCATATTTTCAAGAAGAACAACACAACGTATCAAATCTTTTGATACAGCATCTATAAATTCATCATAAGTCAAAGGTTGCAATTCAAAATGATAGTCAGATATTGCATGAGCAATAAAATCCATATACAAACCTCTGAATAATCTATATTTATCTTGTTGTAAAAACTCTACTTGATATGTTGTTTCTTGCATATTTCTATTCCTTTACAGCATATGGTGCATTTTTTCTTTTTTTGTTGTAATATAACGTTCATTGTACTCATTTATTTCTGTTTTTATATTAACAACATCATGTATGTTTAGTCCATACCCTTTTAAACCGATAATTTTCTTTGGATTGTTTGTCAGTAAATTGAAATTATTGAACCCTAAATCTCTTATAATTTGAGCGCCAACTCCGTAATCCCTTAAATCTTCAGGAAACCCGAGTGATAAATTTGCATCAATTGTATCCTGTCCCATATCTTGGAGTGCATACGCTTTTATCTTATTTACAAGTCCTATCCCTCGTCCTTCGTGATTGCGTATATAAACAACCGCCCCACGACCGTATTCTTCAATCATCTGCATAGCCTTATGCAGTTGAGCATTACAATCACAACGCAAACTGAACAAAACGTCACCCGTAAAACACTCGCTATGTACCCGTATTAACGGAATTTTATCGGAGCCATCATCTTTTACTACGGCAACATGTTCATCCCCTGTTAGAAGGTTCGTATACCCGTATATCTTGAAATGTCCGAATGCCGTAGGCAAATCAGCGATAGCCGAACGCTCAATCAATTTTTCTTTGTCGAGCCTGTATGCAATTAAATCGGATACGGATATAAATTTTAAATTATGTTTATCCGCAAACGCTTTTAATTCATCTCTGCGAGCCATATGACCGTCCTCAGTCATAATTTCACACATAGCTCCCGCAGGAATGTGTCCTGCTAATCTTGCCAAATCCACAACTGCTTCCGTATGTCCTGTTCTTTCTAGGACCCCGCCTTTACGAGCGACACACGGAAACAAATGACCGGGACGTCTTAAATCAGAAGGTTGTGCATCATGCGCAAGTGCAACTTCTATTGTTTTAGCTCTGTCATAAGCTGAAATCCCTGTCGTTACACCGTATTTTTCGGAAGCATCAATTGAAAGCGTAAATGCCGTTTTCATTTTTTCGGTATTTTGTTCTACCATTTGCGGTAAATCAAGTTTTTGAGCAATATCAGGCGAAATAGCAAGACAAATCAAGCCTCTTGCTTCTTGTGCCATAAAATTAATAATTTCCGGTGTGACCATTTGCCCCGAACATATCAAATCTCCTTCATTTTCACGAGATTCATCATCGGCAACGATTACAGGTTTTCCCATTCTAAAATCGTTTATCGCATCTTCTACACTGTCGAATTTAAAATCATTCATCACATAAACCCGTTATCTTTCAAAAAATCTTCCGTTATATTGCTTTTATTATACTTGATTAAAAAATTTTTTTCCACATATTTAGACAAAATATCAAATTCAATATTTACATAATCTCCGACTTTGCGAGAACAAAGATTTGTATTTTTAAAGGTATGAGGAATTACGGCGACAGAAACAGTATCATTGTATGTATCCGCAATTGTAAGACTGATTCCGTCAACAGATATCGAACCTTTTTTTACGTAGTATTGTGAGTATTCAGACGATGGAAACCCTATCTCAAGTTCATAAAACTCATTTTTTTGTTCAAGTTTGGTAAGTTTACCGATACAATCCACGTGCCCTGAAACAATATGACCACCAAATCTTGAACTTACAAGGAGTGCGCGCTCTAAATTAACATTATCACCATTACCAAGTTCCTTTAACGTTGTGACTTTTTTTGTTTCATAAGACACATCCGCAGAGAATTTTTCTTTATCAAAACTCGTAACCGTTAGGCAAACACCATTAACCGCAATACTATCACCCACTTTTACATCATCAAGAACTTTTGAGCATTTTATTGATAATTTTGTCGAAGTTGTTGAAATAATTTGACCGACTTCTTCTACAATCCCTGTAAACATACAAGAATTATACCATAATAAACAAGAATAGTGAATGAATAAATTCACCCACTATTCACAAGTTCGTTTTAAGTTTCAAGGTTTAACTTGCCCTGTCATCAAAGTCTTTGCCACCGACAATCCGCAGGTGCCTGTTTGCGCCTTCTCCAACCGAACGGCTTTCAAGATTATGTTGTTCAACCAATTCGTGTTGAAGTTTTCGTATTTGTTGGTTTTGCGGATTTAATTCTATATTTTTCGCTCCTGCAAGAATTTTGTTTATTGCAATTTTTGCCTCATCAAGAGCTCTTTCAGCATCGTCATAATAACCGTGAAGCACTTCTGAGGCGTCTTGTATATCAAGAGCTTCTTTCAGAACTTTCTGAATTTGTGCCATAGAATTTGTTTTGATGTAGAACACCTGTATTCTATAATTGTTTGCGGTATTCAAGACCTTTGCACCGCCTTTGGCAAAGTTTTTGTGTGCAATTACCAAATCCGCATCCTCGACATTTCTTGTCAATTCTGCATTCAAATCAAGCCTTTCGATTATTTTTTCAACTATACTGCGTGAAACCGCATATAAGTATATTTTCTTTGTAGGTTTAACCGATTCGACATAATCTTTTCTGGAAAAACTGAACTTCAAACTGTCATCAGGTTGAGGCTGAATTTTTTGCTCCAGATTTGAAATTTGTTGAACGATATTTGTCTTTTCTTCTTTTTGCGGCGTTTTGGTTTCAAGATTATAATCTTTATCGACTTTTCTTATTTCAGGTCTGATAGGCCACCCACGTAAAATATAATCTACTGCTTCCGAAGCATTTTTGTATACCGCAAGAGTATTTCTGTCAATGATTTCAATCACAATATCAAATGTAGGCTGTTTCTCACGTTCAAGAACCGTTTTTTGAGAAGCTCTACGTTTTGCCTCATCATCACCAAGTGTTACGGATTGAACTCCGCCGACTAAGTCCGACAATGTCGGGTTTTTTATTAAACTTTCCAGAGAATTACCGTGAGCGGTTGCAATAAGCATTACACCACGCTCTGCAATTGTTCTTGCTGCTTGTGCTTCTGCCTCTGTACCGATTTCATCAACCACGATAACTTCCGGTGTGTGGTTTTCGACAGCCTCAATCATTATATCTTTTTGAAACTCAGGCTGCTTAACCTGCATACGTCTTGCAGAACCGATTGCAGAGTGCGGAACATCACCATCACCCGCAATTTCGTTTGAAGTATCTACAACGACAACTCTTTTATGCAGTTCATCTGCAACCAAACGGGATATTTCCCTTAGCTTTGTCGTTTTTCCGACTCCCGGACGCCCCAAAAATAAAATGCTTTTTCCCATCGTACAAAAATCTTTTATACAAGCAATGGTGCCCGTTACAACTCTACCGATTCTACATGTCAACCCTACAATTTTATCCTGCCTGTTTCTTATGGCACTTATCCGGTGCAGAGTACCCGGAATTCCTGACCTGTTATCCTTCGTGAACTCCTGTAGGAATCCTGTGACGTATAAAATATCTTCGGATGTAACAGTTTCTTCTCCGAGCGTCACGATACTTCCGTCCGACTTTCGCATCTCGGGTCGCCTGCCGATATCCAACACAATCTCAATCACATCTTCCAAAGAGTCAAGAGAGACAAATCTCGTTACCTTGTCCGGCATAATTGCCATCAATTTTTCGAGATCATTCTGCAACTGCAAATTGTTCATCAATATTCATCACTCCTATTAGGATTATAACATACTTTTTAGTTTTTTCATTTATAACAAGAGATTTTGTATCGATAAATCAATTTTTTAGATGAGTTTTTCGGTAAATGTAATTTGTTCCTTACACTTATATTGTACATATATATTAAGTATTTATCAACCCCTAAATCTCAATAATAGCTTGAATTGTTACAATTCGAAATGAGGTATTTTAAACACTTATTAAGTTTCTTGTGTTACGTTTTGTAAAATTACATCTGATATTTCTAAAGTATTTAAAAAAAATGCCGTCATTTAATACGGATATGTAGTGTAAAGGAGTATTAATATGTATCAAAGCACATTCTGGCCTGGAGCCGCAGATTTAAAAACAGAAATAGAACTATGGTGTACATGGTTAAAAGAAAAAATTGATTATATTATTTTCAAAATTTATCAATTTGAAGCAAGACTTGAAT
>CAMDZX010000088.1 GCA_945910925.1 uncultured bacterium
TGGTTTCGGTTTATTTGTGACATCGCAAATTCTAAATAAAAAGAATGCTCTGGTTGATTTAAGCATTATGAAGGATAAAAACTATTTCTTCGGGACAGTAATCCAAATAGTTTTGATGGGTGCAATGATGGGTTCTGCTGCGATGCTGCCATCAATGTTACAACAAATGATGGGGTATACATCATTCTTAAGCGGATTATCAATGGTTCCCCGAGGTGCAGGTTGTCTTGTCGCAACAATTATAAATGCTACACTGACACCTGTTGTCGGAGAAAAACCTCTTGTCGTCGCAGGATTAATAATTTTGGGATGCGGAAGTTTAGCTTTTGGAGAAATCAACCTTCAAATCTCACTGGCGAACATTGCACTCCCGAACTTTTTATTCGGACTCGGGATGATTCTTGCACTCGTGCCGTTAATCAATCTCTCCTGTTGTACCCTGCGTAACGAACAACTTACAAACGCAAGCGGGGTGCAAAATCTTTTGAAAAATATTGGTGCGGCAATCGGAACATCTATCGTAACAACATGTGTTTCCAGATTTGCACAAACCCACCAATATATGATGGTAGGCAAACTTAATGATACCAACCCTGCATTTTTGGAAAGAGTTCAGGCTTTAACAGGTGCATTTTCAGGACTGACTGACCATGCAACCGCAACATTTATGGCAAAAAGTCAATTATACGGACAACTTGTACAACAATCTCACCTGTGGGCATATATAGATACCTTTAGATGGTTTGCCATTGCATCTTTTGCAATTTTGCCATTGATGCTGCTTGTACGCTCACCTAAAAAACTTGCCGAAAAAGCGGCTAAACAAGTTCAGCACCAATAGTATGAATATCAAATAAAACAGGTGCATCAGAAATAATATATTTATTCAATGCCTGTTCAAGTTCGTCGGATGTAGTTATGGAAACTCCTTGTATCCCATACGCTGAAGCAATTTTAACAAAATCAGGGTTAACCATATCCGACTGATAAAATCTGTTCCCGTAATATTTAGCCTGAGATTGTTTGATAAGCCCTAGTGAAGAATTATTCATTACAATTATTTTTACGGGGATTTTATATTCCAAACAGATTCCAAGCTCTTGCATATTCATCTGAAAAGAACCGTCGCCCGTGATATTCAATATCAAAGAGTCAGGCTTTGCAATATGCGCACCTATAGCAGCAGGGAAACCAAAGCCCATTGCACCCAGACCGCCTGAGGTAAGGAAATTGTACGGCGTTTTTGATTCAAAAATTTTACTTGCCAAAATCTGATGTTGACCAACATCCGTCGTAACAATCGGATTGTATTTTTTTGTGTGATTATAAATGATGCTTAGAACCTTTTCCGTAACAAGTCCTTCCGAATTGGAGGACACAAAACTATGATTTTCTTTCGAATACAAGTTCTTCAAATAATCAATTTTATCAATCCAATCGTATTTTTGGTGAAGCATGATGTTTTCGGATTTTATTTTATCAAGAATTTGTTGAAGCACAATCTTCAAATCTCCGATTATTTCCTGATATACATCGACATTTGAAGTTGTATTTTTTTCTAAATTAATATTGATTATTTTTGTTTGAGGCAGATATTTTTCTGTAACACCTGTTACTCTTGAATCGAGCCTTGCGCCCAAAACCATTAACATATCGGTATCTTCTATAACGGAATTCGCTAAATTTGAACCGTTTACGCCAATCATACCCAATGACAACTCATCAACAATCCCTTTTCCCATTAATGTATGTACAACTGGAATATTTGACATGTGGACAAATTCTCGAATCATTGATACAGCTTCGTAAGCACCGCCACCAACCAATATTGAAGGTCGTTTTGCTGATTTTAAGATATCAAGTAGGTGAAAGATTTCCGACTGCTTAACACCTACATTAAAACTTGGGATATATTTATTTTCGGGCATTGAATATTCAAAAGTCTTTACGAGTACGCTTTTCAAAACAGAAACAACAACAGAACCCATCGGAGGTTTAATCGCAGTTTCAAACGCCTGAGAAATAACAGAGGAAATTTCATCCTCAGACTTAATTAAAAATGTTTTTTTTGTACACGACGACACAATAGAGGACATATCCGCTTCTTGGAAATTATTGCATCCCAACTCCTCACATTGTCCCGCAATAACAACAAGCGGAACATTATCGGAATTAGCGTTCAGTATTCCTGTTACAGTATTTGTCGCACCGGGGCCTGAGGTTACAAGCACAACTCCGGGCTTTCTGCTAACCCTTGCATATCCGTCCGCTGCATGTACTGCTGCCTGTTCATGACGACAAAGATAATGTTTAATTCTGTTTTGTTTTGAGAGTTCATCATACACGGGCAAAACCGCTGCACCCGGATAACCGAAAATTGTATTCACCCCTTGTGCGGTCAATAAATCAACTAATAACTTTGCACCGTTTGTAATTTGTGTTTTTGTAAGTGATATCATACCCGACGATTGTATACCAAACCCCAAACAGGCGCAATATTTTATTAAGAATAATAATCGACAAGACAAAATATTATACAACAGGCAGTTGTAAAACGTGTTAATATATGATATCATTAGGCAACTTGAAAGGAGAGTTTATTATGAAAAAATACGTATGTGATGTTTGCGGATATGTTTATGATCCTGCTGAAAATGACAATGTTGCATTTGAAGATTTGCCGGATGATTACACTTGTCCTCTTTGCGGTGTTGGCAAAGACCAATTCAGTGAAGAAGAATAAATTCAAAATTATAGCGGGTGTCCAATATCGGGCACCCGCTTTTTTATTTCATTGTTTTTACAAACTCAACAATTTCATCTACATGACCTTTTATATCAATATCCCGCATTTCTTTTATCATCCGACCTTTTTTATCAATAATAAAAGTAGAACGCATTGTCACCGGTTTATCCTGCATTTCTCGTATCGTTCGTTCGTCATGTTTTAATTTCATATCAATTCTTTTGTCACGGATTTTGTCTTTTATTTTTTCAAATTCGTATTTACCTTCTCCGATTTTTTCTTTTGCAGTTTTGGTCAAATTATCAAAAGCCTTTGCCAATTTATGTTCAGTATCTGACAGAATATGGAAATTCAAATTATGTTTTTCAAAAAATTTCTTGTGACTTTCAATACTGTCAGGACTTACTCCAATAACTACGGTATCAGGCGGAAGTTTTTTCAAAGCATCACGAAACTCACTTGCCTCTTTCGTACAAATCGGGGTTTCGTCTTTCGGATAAAAATACAGGACAATGTTTTTACCTTTTAAATCTCCCAATTTTACCTTTGTTTCTTTACCTTCCGCATCAAGACCTTTTAATTCAATATTTTCAAATTTCATAAAATACTCTCCTATTACATAAAAATGACATACTAAAATAAAACTCAGTACTATCAGTTTTTAATGTAACCGAAAATTATAAAAAAACATTATCCCGTAGTATCTAAACGTTCATACACAATCGGGTAATATTAACCCTTAACCGCGCCTTCATTCTCGCCAGAGATAAAATATTTTTGCATAGCAAGGAAGAATATCACAATAGGAATTGTCGCCAAGATTGAACCTGCTGCAATAAATCGCCAGTTAGAACTGAACAAACCTTGCAAATTATTTATCCCGACAGGTAATGTATACATACAGTCTTTTGTAAGCACAATACTCGGCCATAAAAACTCACCCCACGAGCCGATAAATGTGAATATAGCAAGAACCGCAAGAGAAGATTTGACCATCGGAACGCACACTTTAACAAACATTTCAAAGACATTGCATCCGTCTATTATGGCGGCTTCCTCTAACTCTCTTGGAACTTTCAAAAACGCTTGACGCATAAGGAATATTCCGAAAGCATTAACCGCAAACGGCAAAATCAATCCTAAGTATCCCATAAAATTGTTTACACTATCTATCAAATTCAGTTTAATCGTTATCAAATAAACAGGCAGCATTATTGATTGAAAAGGTATCATTATTGTCGCCAATACGGAGAAAAAAACGATTTTTTTACCCTGGAATTCCATCCTTGCCAAAGGATAAGCTGCAAGAGCCGATAGAATCAAATTCAGTAAAACTGTGAACCCTGCAACAACCATACTGTTTATAAAATACCCGATAAAATTCACTCGGTGCCATACTCCGACATAGTTTTCCCAAGTAAAATCCGTCGGTATGATTGTCGGCGGATAAGCAAAAATATTTTCATCAACACCTTTTAAAGATGTTGAGATAAGCCATATAAACGGAAACACCGAAAGTAATGATACAAATATCAATACCGAATGTATGGAAAGTTTACTCAATAACTTTTTGAACATACGTTTATAATACCATTAATCAAACGAATAAGGAATACTCTTTTTTGTGTGCCTAAAGAATTAAGAACTTATTGATTACTCACTTTCGTCTATCATCAGATTTTTATGTAAGCTTCTTTTTAGCGGTAAATATTAGTCTATCAACATTCCATCATCAAAATTTTTCGGTCACTTAGTAACTTAATTACCCCTTCCATTTACCCCTTCTTGACCCTGTATTTGGCTTGGGTTATAATCTTCCCTGAGGGATTTATGGAAACGATTTTAACAGAAAGAACTGCTGACGAAAGTATCAAAGAAATAATAAAACAAACCAATCTTCAACATATTGCGATTATTATGGATGGCAACAGGCGTTGGGCAAAGAATAAAGGTTTTCCGTCCGCAGTCGGGCATAAAAAGGGCGTTGAGTCTTTAAAATCAACCGTTTACGCTTGTAACGATTTCGGAATTAAGTATCTGACTGTATACGCATTTTCTACAGAAAATTGGAACAGAAAACCGGAAGAAGTCGATTTTCTTATGAATCTTTTGGGACACACCATTAAAAATGAACTTCAAGAATTACACAGCAATAATGTTGTGATTTCGTTCTTGGGAGATTTAACAAGGCTTGCGCCTAAACTACAAGAAATTCTCTATCACGCAATTGATGTAACGAAAAATAATACGGGTGTACATCTTCAAATTGCGTTTAATTACGGCGCAAGAGATGAAATTCTTACTGCAGCAAAAAAAATTGCTATGGATATAAAATCAGGAGAGTTGGCACCTGACGATATTACCGAGCAAGTATTCCAAAACTATTTATATACAGCAAACATACCTGACCCTGATTTGTTAATAAGAACCGGCGGAGAGATGAGAGTTTCCAATTACTTGCTCTGGCAGATTGCTTATTCGGAAATTTTGATTATGAATGAATTTTGGCCTGAGTTTAACAAAGATACTCTTGCAAAGGCGATTAACGAATTCCATACAAGACAACGCAGATACGGCAAATAGTAATAATATTATTAGCAGATGAATCAATTTTTATTCCCATCTTTTCTTTGCATCGCAAGGGGTAAATAAGAAAGAAAAAGAATGTAAGTGCAGGGTTCGGGGCTACAGGAGTAAATAAAGGATGGAACTTTAACAGCTACGATAATTATTGAGTAATGTAACCCCTGAGTATAAAATATCTTTGTTATTTATTATCAATTTATTGAAAAATTATCATGAACAGTAGTGCACTTACCCCAGTCATTTACTCCTGTCGAATAAAACTTTTGTCTATATAACTTCAAATGATATAACTTTATTAAACTATTATATTTATCTATAGATTTGTAACAATTTATTTACATAGTATTTACATTTATACGAATATTGATACAATGTGTATATAACTTATTAGGGAATAAATATTTTATTTATACTTAGTGTGTCTATCATTTGAAAGTAATGGATTACTTTTAAAAGTGTATGAAAGGAGTATCAGACATGACATTAACTATTAACACTAACATGAACGCTATGGTTGTACAACACAACTTGGATTCTGCAACAGATGCATTGAACCTATCTATCAAAAGAATGACAACCGGTTACAAAATTAACAGCGCAAAGGACGATCCTGCAGGGTTTGCAGTATCAACTACATTGGAAACAAACTTAAGCTCTACATCAGTTGCACAAAGCAACTTAGCCATGGGCTCAAGCCTTATTTCGACTGTTGAAAGTAACTATGACATCGTAATTGACCATTTACAACGTATAAGAGATTTAACCGAGCAAGGTGCAAACGGCACATACGGCAATGATTCACTTGAAGCCATGAAAGCTGAAGTTAAATCAAGATTAGAAGAAATTGACAGAATAGGAAACAGTACTGAATTTAACGGTATCAAACTACTTGACGGAAGCCTTACGAGTGGTATCAACTTGCAAATAGGTATTGATTCTACAGCAAACAGCAGACTTACATTAGCAGCTGATTTGTTTGCCGAAGTTCTTGCATCTACATTAATCGGTGTTGCAGATTATTCTACAACATTTACATCTGCTACAACACCTACTCAATGGAGTACCGGACTGGATAATATTGATAATGCATTGAAAGAAATCACTTCTCGTCAAACTAACTTAGGTGCTTTACAAAACAGGCTTGATTCTGCTGCAGATGCCTTGGTAGTACAATTTGATAACCTGACATCTTCTTTATCAACAATTAAAGATGCTGATATTGCAACTGAATCGTCAAATTATATCAAAGCTCAAATTTTACAACAAGCCTCTGCAACGCTGTTATCAGTAGCTAACCAAGCTCCTTCTATCGCTCTAAACCTTATTTAAGAAATTAATTTTTGTAACAAATTTTAATTTTCTTGATTTTTGAGAATGATAAAAATTGTTATTATAAATATAGAGTACCATATTAAGGTGAGACACAAATAGAATAAAGGATAAATTCCTCTATTTTGAAAGGAGTATCAAAATGGCTCTTACCATTAATACAAATATTGGGTCATTGGTTGTAAAAAAGGATTTGCAAGATATAACTAAGGCTCTTGGCAAGGCTTTAAAACAAGCAAAAATTGCAGATTCTTTCAAAGATATAGAAACGATTGTTGCAACGCCGCAAATTAATGAAAAACTAAATACACAATTAAATGCAATAAGTGTGGCACAAGATAATGTCGCAATCGGTTCAAGCATGTTATCTACTGCAGATGTAAGTCTTGATTTGATATCTGACAGATTAAGAAAAATTCAAACTGTTGCACAAGATACCGAATCTGAGAACATCACAAATGATACCGCAAAAGCAGAAATCGAAAAGCTTTGGAATGAAATTGATAAAATTGCTTCTCAAGCAGAGTTCAACGGACAAAAATTATTCGATAATTCTAACAAAGAAGTACAATTTCAAGTCGGAACGGATATTTCTAATGCAAGTAAGATAATCGTCAGTGCCGAGGTCTTATCAGATTCTACAGTTGCTACGCTTGCAGGTATTCAAAAATCCGATTTCTTTGAATTCATTGAGAGTAAAAATTATTCTGCATTGTACGAAAAACTGGAAAATGCAGAAGTTCAAATTAATAAACGGAAACATAATATAAATGAATTACAAAGCAAATTTGATTTTACTGCGGACGCCTTGGATGTAAAATATGCCAATATCACATCTTCAATGTCTACAATAAAAGATGCAGATATTGTTATCTCATCCGCTGACAGTATAAAATCACAAATACTGGAACAGGCTGCTCAATCATTATCTTCAACCGCAAACCAAATCCCATCTGTTGCAATTAACTTGATGTAAACAATTTGATAAAATTAATACATTGAAGTAGTGAAACAAAAAAGAAATAATATCATAATTAATTTCTTACACTGTTTCACTACTTCTTTTTATAATGTATTACCCCTAAAATCATATTCCTAAAGGCATTTTATCGATTTTACAAAGGCTTGTAAAGTTTTGTAAATATTATCTTTAAAAAATTAAAGATATTTCAAAAAGTGCCGTCATGCATGAAGCATAGAACTAATGGGTAATTAGGATTAAATTTCCGGCT
>CAMDZX010000089.1 GCA_945910925.1 uncultured bacterium
TCCTCTTAAAACACGTATGGGGGTTGATAAAAAAGAAAGGGTACAGGATAAATAATATAGACAGTAACATTATTGCTCAAGCGCCTAAAATGATGCCATATATCCCGAAGATGAAAGAAATTCTGGCAAACGCTCTTGAACTTGATATCGAAAATATTTCTATCAAAGCTAAAACAAAAGAAAAACTTGATGCAGTCGGAGAGAAACTTGCAATAGAGGCAAACGCTGCAGTTCTTTTAGAAAAATAGGAGATTATTATAATGAAATTTTTACATTCTATGATACGAGTAAAAGATATTGATGCATCTTTGAAATTTTATACGGAAGTTTTGAATATGAAACTTGATAAAAAGAAAAGACTTGATGACTGTTGGCTGTATTTTTTGACCGATGAAGATAATACTGCTCAGATAGAACTGACCTACAATGATGAAACTCCTGAAACCGGTTACGAAAACGGTACTTGTTTCGGACACTTTGCATTTTCGGTAAAATCACTTTCTGAGTTTACCGAAAAAATCAAAAATTTAGGATACGAATACCTTTATGAACCTTTTGATTTAAACGGCAAAGGCACTAAGATTGCATTCATAAAAGACCCTGACGGAAATGAAATCGAATTGATAGAAAAAGTCGTATGGTAAAACTAGAACGTTATAAGTTCTTCATAAGCTTTTATTGCAAACTTATCAGTCATACTTGATATAAAATCAATAATTGCTTGCTTATATTCCATTTCGTTTTCTATATTATAAATAATTTTATTTTTGTACTTTCTAACAACTCTTTGTTGAGTATCAATATTAGAGTATTTTATTAACCAGTTTGAAAAGTTAGGAATTATGTTTCTATAATACTGCTCATCCCGTGAAAGTTTAGTTATAGTATTAAAATCGGCATAATATTCACTCAAAAAGGTATATAAGCTGCGTAACACAAGATTTGCATATTCCATAAAAGGTTTTAATCTTCTGTTCATACAGATTTTTTCAAAATTAAATTTTTTAATTTGACGCATTAATTCATAATTTTCGTGTGAGAAATTCAATCCGGTTTCAGGAGTAGAATTTTCGCATAAATCCTGAATAAATTTATGCATTAATGTTGTGGTATTAATCTCTTTTAATTTAACCTTTTCTTTAACAATATTTTCCGCAATTTGTCTAAGCGTTGCATAATCCTCCTTAGAAAAGAAATTATATAATGCTGCATCTTGTAAATCTCGTCCTAAGTACGCAATTTTATCAGAAACTTTTACAACGCATCCTTCATAGGTAAACGGCATATATTGCCCTTTTTGGATTTTTCTCAAATTAACATAGTCTTTTCTTGGGATAAGAGAATTTTCATCCACCTCACCACAATGACTCACAATACCGTCTCTAACCGCATAGGTAAGATTCAAGTTTTCATTCAAACCATCCTGATTAGGCAACGTTTCAATATCATCTATAAATCGTAAACTGTTGTATTCATGCCAGAATTTATAAGGAAACCCTTCTTCCTGCATTATTTTTATAATAATTCTTTCTCCATGATGCCCGAATGGAGAATGTCCTAAATCATGTCCGAGAGAAATTGCTTCAACCAACTCAGTATTAAGTCCCATATATTTGGCAATTGATTTTGCAATAGATGCAACATAATTTACGTGTTCTATACGTGTACATACGTGGTCATTATCAGTTGCAAAAAATACCTGAGTTTTATGTTTTAAGCGACTGTATGCGCAACAATTAATAATTCTATTATAATCACGTTCAAATTCCGTCCTGATATCTGCGCTATCAGTCGAAAATTCACCTTCACGACTTATATATTTTTCCCAATTGGGGTTATCCGGGAACGCCGCAACATTTTTAAACATTTGTTTTGTTTTTGTATTCATATATACATTATAACAATTATTTTTATAACTTTCTACCCTGTAAAAAAGAGTGTAAAAAAAAGTACCCCAAATTAAATCTAGGGCACTCTTTTTATATAAATTTAACTTATGCTATTTCTGCCGTATCTTTTGCCGGTTCTTCCGTTTTTTCCTTCTTATGCAACGGAATCAATTCTGCCTGCTCAGCTTTATTATTACGGGCTTCAACCATCTCTTTTGTAATAATAAACTTATCAATATCATTCTTAGACGGAATGTCATACATAATATCAAGCATTAATTCTTCAACTATTGAACGTAAAGCTCTTGCTCCTGTCTTACGTTTAATTGCCTCTTTCGCAATCAACTCAATTGCATCAGGTTCAAATTCCAATTCAACACCATCCATTTTAAGCAAACATTGATATTGCTTAAGAATAGCATTCTTCGGCTTGGTCAAAATCATTTGCAACGTAGCTTCATCCAATGCATCCAGTACTGCGTAAATCGGAATACGACCGATAAACTCAGGGATTAAACCAAACTTCAAAAGATCTTCAGGCTGCAATTTCTTCAGCATTCTTGCTGCCTCTTGTTCTTTTTCAGCCTGTGTTCCTGCACCTTTCGCACCAAAACCGATTGATGAACCGTCTTTAACACGTCTGCCGACAATCTTATCCAAATCAACAAACGCACCACCCACAATAAACAGAATGTTACTTGTATCAATTTGAATAAATTCCTGGTGAGGATGTTTTCTTCCACCTTGAGGCGGAACATTAGCAACAGTGCCTTCTATCATTTTTAGAAGTGCCTGTTGTACGCCTTCACCTGAAACATCTCTTGTAATAGATGTATTCTCAGACTTTCTGGCAATTTTATCAATTTCGTCAATATAAATAATACCTCTTTCAGCTTTTGCCGAATCAAATTCAGCGTTCTGATAAAGACGAAGAAGGATATTTTCTACATCATCACCGACGTACCCTGCCTCTGTTAATGTTGTAGCATCAGCAACGGCAAAAGGCACATCAAGATATTTTGCAAGTGTTTGAGCGAGCAATGTCTTACCGCTACCTGTCGGACCAACTAACAAGATATTTGATTTTTGAATTTCAACATCTGATTTATCTTTGTTGTGTTCCAATCTCTTGTAGTGATTGTAAACCGCAACTGACAAAACCTTCTTAGCATCATCCTGACCCACAATATGCTCATCAAGATAAGCCTTGATTTCGTGAGGTTTTGGTACAGATTTCAAATCCGCTTCAGCAGACTGTTCTCCGGCTTCTGCATCCTTTTCCTTGTTTTCGAAGAATTCTTCATCAAGGATTTCATTACAAAGCTCAACACATTCATCACAAATATATACTTCAGGACCCGCAATTAATTTCTTTACCTGATCCTGAGTTTTTCCACAGAATGAACATTTTAATCTGCTATCGCCTGACATGTTACTCTCCTATTACACCACATCTTTTGTAATAACTTTATCAATCATACCATACTCAAGAGCTTCTTCAGGAGTCATGATATAATCTCTGTCCGTATCCTTTTCAATCTTGCTTAATGCTTGACCTGTATTTGATGCAAGTATTTCATTCAAGGATTTTTTGATTCTTAAGATTTCAGCAGCTTGAATTTCAATATCTGTTGCTTGACCTTGAGCGCCACCTAACGGCTGGTGAATCAATACTCTTGAATGAGGTAATGCCATTCTCTTACCTTTTGCACCTGAAGATAACAAGAATGCACCCATTGATGCTGCTTGACCTAAACAAATAGTTGATACATCCGCTCTAATATGCTGCATAGTGTCATATATAGCAAAACCTGCAGTAACACTACCGCCCGGACTATTGATGTATAACATAATATCTTTTTCAGGGTTTTCACTATCAAGTAACAACATTTGTGCAACAATTAAGTTTGCAACCATATCGTCAACAGGTGTGCCTAAAAAGATAATTCTCTCTCTTAACAATCTTGAGAAGATGTCGAAGGAACGTTCGCCTCTGCTTGATTGTTCAATAACTACAGGTACAAAACTCATCTTATTTATCCTTTCTTTTTTATATTATACATCTTATTTTGCTTTAACAAAATTAACTTTGTTATTTTCTGACAAGAATTTCATTACTTTTTCATTCAATACTTGTTGAGAAAGTCCGTTTACCATTCCCGGATTTTTCAACATATATTTTGTAAATGTTGCTCTGTCCATTTGATACATTGCAGCTAATGATTCCATTTTTTCATCAAAATCGGCAGGCTCAACCTTTAGATTTTCCAAAGCTGCAACCTTATCTATAACTAATGAATTCTTGATTCTGAATTTTGCATCTTCATTGATTTTTTCCATTATAGAATCAAGACCTTGAGTTTCAACAGCTTGTTCCCAAGTAAATCCTTGAGCGGTAAGTTTTTGTTTATATTCATCAAGCAAAGAGTGTGCTTCTCTTTCTACCATTGAATCGCTGATTTCAACTTCTGCATTTTCAAGCACTTTTTCAAAAATTGCTTTTTCCGAATTTTGTTTGTTTGCAGCTTCTTCTTGCTTATCAAGATAACTTTGAATATCAGCCTTTAAATCATCAACTGTCTTGAAAGGTCCAACCTTTTGTGCGAACTCATCATTCAACTCAGGTAAAACTTTTGTCTTAATTTCGTTGATTTTACATTTAAATGTGGCAGGCTGTCCTGCAAGTTTCTTTTCGTGATAAGTTTCAGGGAATGTAACATTAACATCAAATTCTTCCCCGATTGCTCTATCAACCAACTGTTCGGCAAATCCCGGAATAAAACTTGAATTTGCCAAATCCAAAGTGTAGTTCTTTGCATCACCGTGTTCAATTTTTTCACCGTTTGAATATCCGTCAAAATCAAACACAATAATATCATCGGACTTGGTGTTTCTATCTACGACAAGCTCAAGTTTTGCAGATTGAAGAAGTAGATTTTCTAAAGATTTATCAAAAGCATCTTTGTCATTCTTAAATTCTTCAACATCAACTGTCATATCTTTATAAGTTTCGAGTTTTACTTCAGGACGAAGTTCTATTTTTGCAGATATTTTTACATCTTTACCGACTTCAAACTCATATTTTTCAACCGTCGGTTGAGTAATTATATCCAGTTTATTTTCACTTATTACATTTCTGAATACCGGCGGAAGCAAAATATCAAGTGCTTCACTCTTAATCCTGTCAACACCGACATTTCTTTCAATTATATTTCTTGGTGCTTTACCTTTTCTAAATCCCGGTATGTTTACATATTTTGCATAATTTCTAATAGCTCTGTTATACGCATCTACTCCTTCTTTTGCAGGGATTTCTATTTCGACTTTTGCTATATTATTTGATTCCTTCTTTAAATCTACTTTCATATTCATTCCTTTATTACATAATCAACCATGATAAGGGTATCTCAAACAAAGTTTTAGTGCAAGAGGGAGTAATTATTTTAGAACTCTTTAATTCCCTAGGCTCTAACCTCACAAACTTCTTCTTTCAATTTCCCCTGGACTTATGATATTTTTAATGTATAATTGCATATGTCAAATACGATTAGGGAATGGAGGCAGGCAGTAAAGCCGCATAAGATATGACTATACAAGAATGGTTTGATAAACGAAAAGAAGCACAGATTGAACGCAGACAAAGAGAAGCGCGTATGGAGGCTGAAACAGTTCCGGGTCTTTGGGTAAAATGTGTGCATTGTGAAGCTCAGCTTACAAAGAAAGAACTTGAAGAAAATATGATGGTATGTCCATTGTGTGAATACCATTTCAGAATAAACGCAAAAACAAGAATTGCGCAATTGTTTGATAAGGGTTCATTCCAAGAAATGTTCAAAAACATTCTGCCGACAGACCCGTTGGAGTTTGTTGATACAGTATCTTACAAAGACAGATTGGAAAATGCTCATAACAAAACAAACCTTGATGAAGCCGTAATAACCGGTATCGGGACAGTTGAAGGTCATAAGGTTGCATCCGCGATTATGGATTTTGATTTTATGGGCGGCTCTATGGGTAGTGTCGTTGGAGAAAAAGTTACACGTATAATTGAAGAAGCGATAAAACAAAAACTGCCTGTTGTCATAATAACCTCCTCAGGTGGGGCAAGAATGCAGGAAAGCGCTCTCAGTCTTATGCAAATGGCTAAAACTTCATGCGCTCTGTCCAGACTGGATGAAGCAGGACTTTTGTATATTAATATCCTTACAGAGCCTACATTTGGCGGTGTCACGGCAAGTTTTGGAACTCTGGGAGATATTATTATTGCAGAGCAAGGCGCAAGAATTGGTTTTGCAGGACGCAGAGTTATAGAACAGACTATACGTCAAAGTCTTCCGTCTGATTTCCAAACCGCAGAATACCTGCTTAAATACGGACAAGTTGATATGGTATTTAAGCGTTCGGAATTGAAAGAAAAATTAGCAAAAGTTTTAGAAATGCACGGAGTGTAAAACATGTCAGTACTGGAATTTGAAAAACCGTTAGTTGAAATAGAAAAAAAAATACAAGAGTTAAAAAAAATTAGTGCGGAGTCAGGTATGGACTTGGATAAAGAAATTGAAACATTTGAGCAACAGGCAAATGACTATAAAAAAGAATTGTATACAAATCTAAAACCGTCACAAAAGCTTCAAATAGCAAGACATCAAGAAAGACCTAATTTTCTTGATTATGTCAGTTTAATTTGTGATGATTTTGAAGAAATGCATGGTGACAGAACCGGTATGGACGATAGAGCCATAATAGGCGGACTCGCAAAAATCGGAGAGTCAAGAGTAATGTTGATTGGAACTCAGAAAGGAAAGTCAACCAAAGAAAACCTCGAATACAATTTTGGAATGCCGCAACCGCAAGGATATAGAAAAGCTCTAAGACTTTTTTACCACGCTAACAAATTTAATATGCCGATTGTTACACTTATTGATACTCCGGGTGCATATCCGGGAATCAGTGCGGAAGAAACCGGACAAGGTATTGCAATTGCAGTCAACTTAAAAGAAATGGCAAAATTAAGTGTTCCGATTATAGCAATTATAACAGGAGAAGGATGCAGCGGCGGTGCATTGGGACTTGGTGTTGCAAATAAGGTACTTATGCTTGAACATTCATACTATACCGTAATTTCTCCTGAGGGTTGTGCATCCATTTTGTGGCGTGATGCTGCCAAGTTTGCGGATGCTGCGGAAGCGCTTAAGATTACCGCAAATGATTTAATCAAATTCAATATCGTTGACGGTATGATAAAAGAGCCGATTGGCGGTGCTCATACAAACCATCAAGAAATGGGAGAAAACCTTAAACAGGCAATATTAGACTCTTTAAAAGAGTTATCAGGCATGTCAAAAGAAGAATTGCGTAATCAAAGATACGAAAAATTCAGACAGATGGGTGCTTTTATTGAAGGTTAACGAATGGATAATTATTGCGAACTGAGAATATCTGTTAATCCGAAAGTTGAGGATGAAGTATCAGCAATTTGTTTTGAACGCCTAAACTGTGAGGGTGTAGTTCTTGCAGAAGAAAAATACAAAGATTTGGAAATGGTATCAACAACGCAAGGGACTTTGCGTGTGTTTTTGACTGAAGATAGTGTTAAAGATATTAAGGAAATTAAACAAATTCTAAAAGAAGAACGAGAATTTCTTCTTAAGCAAGGTCTGTCGGAAGATGAGCTTGGTGACTGGGAGATTTCTTTTGAAGAAAAACAAAATGAAGACTGGTCAAAAAAATGGAAAGAGAATTGGGATGTAACACATATTTCGGATAGAGTTGTTATTGTCCCGTCTTGGCTTGAATATAACAAAAAAGAGGGTGAAATTGTTGTATCTCTCGATCCCGGTCACGCCTTTGGAACCGGAACACATCAAACAACACAATTATGCGTAAAAGCCATGGAGCAATTTCCAAATTTCAAGACAGTTGCAGACATAGGTACCGGGTCGGGGGTTCTGGCAATAATC
>CAMDZX010000090.1 GCA_945910925.1 uncultured bacterium
CGAATTCTACGGCAACGGGCATGTGATATCCAATCTCACAATAAATTCAAGTTCAAACTATACAGGCTTGTTCGGATGTACAAGTGGCGCAACTATTCAGGATTTGGGTGTTGTTGATGCAGAGATTACATCAACAGCAAATTATACAGGTGGGTTAGTAGGATTTTCCAAGGATTCTACAATCTCAAATTGTTTCGTCACCGGAATCGTTTCAGGAGCCTCATTTGTTGGCGGTTTAATTGGTTATGTTAGTGGCGGTTCTATTGATCACAGTTATGCAAACGTATCCGTTACTGCAACAAGTTACGCCGGAGGATTAATAGGCTATATGGGTTCTACAAATTGTATGGTTCTGGACAGTTACGCAATGGGTAATGTTACATCAACAGGTAGTGGTAGTATTGGCGGATTCTGCGGACAAATGGGTTCAAACAACAATATTCGTAATTGTTATGCAACAGGTAATGTCAGCGGAGGTAACTATGTTGGCGGATTTGCCGGACGGTCATCATCAGATAGTAGTATCAACACCTGTTATTCCAGCGGAACAGTAACAGGCACAGGCAGTGATGTATATGGTTTTATCGGTAAAGATGAAGGAACAACCTTAACAAACTGTGTATACAACTCCGATATAGGGCTCACTTCAGGGGCATCATCAGGCGTCACAGGGCTGACACTATTAGAGATGAAAACCCAATCCGAGATGGAGGCTCAAGGATTCACAACCGATAACGGTTGGGTATATACAACCAATGTTACACCAAACTTCGGCAACTACACAGGTACGCAAACAGGTGTCACAATGTATGTATCGGAATTGACGGGCTTCACATCCGGCGACACATACCATATCTCAACCGCTGCGGACTTACAAAGACTCGCAGAACTCGTCAATGCAGGAAACGACACAACAGGTGTCAGATTCATACTCGACAACGACATTAACCTCTCATCAGTACCAAACTTCACTCCGATAGGAACAAGTTCAAACAAATTCAAAGGCGAATTCTACGGCAACGGACATACAATTTCCAATTTGACAATAAATTCAAGTTCAAACTATACAGGCTTGTTCGGATATACAGATGGCGCAACTATACGCGATTTGGCTATTGTTGATGCAGAGATTACATCGACAGCAAGTGATACAGGTGGGTTAGTAGGATATTCCAAGAATTCTACAATCTCAAATTGTTTCGTCACCGGAACCGTTTCAGGAAACGGATTTGTTGGCGGTTTAATTGGTTATGTTGATGGCGGTTCTATTGATCACAGTTATGCAAACGTATCCGTTACTGCAACAGATTACGCCGGAGGATTAATAGGCAATATAGGCCATATGTATTCTGCAGGTTGTATGGTTCTGGAAAGTTACGCAATGGGTAATGTTACATCAACAGGTAGGTTTGTTGGCGGATTCTGCGGAGCAATTGATGAAAACGACTGTATTACTCGTTGTTATGCAACAGGTAATGTCAGCGGAGGTGAGTTTGTTGGCGGATTTGCCGGACGGTCATCATCAGGTAGTAGTATCAACACCTGTTATTCCAGCGGAACAGTAACAGGCACAAGCAGTATTGTATATGGTTTTATCGGTGGTGGTATGGGTGGTACAGGAACAATAACAAACTGTGTATACAACTCCGATACGGGGCTCACTTCAGGTGCATCCTCAGGCGTAACAGGGCTGACACTATTAGAGATGAAAACCCAATCCACTATGGAAGCTCAAGGGTTCACAACCGCTAACGGTTGGGTATATTCAACCGGAAATACCCCCGGACTTTGTGCCGTTACAGGTTCAACGACTCAGACATTAACATCCGAAAACGCTGCTGATGTTACTCTGGGACAATTATCAGAAACAGCAGACAGAAATCTTTCTATTACGGTTGCCGGTACAACGTACTCCAATACATTTACGGATACTTCATCCGTTCAAGATGTCTTGGATTG
The DNA here is from genome assembly GCA_945910925.1 of uncultured bacterium. GTDB lineage: Bacteria > Cyanobacteriota > Vampirovibrionia > Gastranaerophilales > Gastranaerophilaceae > UMGS1585. The sequence goes on from CAMDZX010000090.1 coordinate 1,960, forward strand.
GATAAACAACAACGTTTCAGGTGTTACCGCTTCTCTGAATCCGTCAGGCAATTTGACGGTACAGGGTGACGGAGAAATCAGCGCATCAGGCGGAGTTTGGGAATCACTCTATACAAATGCTTCTGCACAAAATACCGCTAATTCAACTCAAACCATCAACACACCTTCAAGAACTCTTACATACACAACCCCTGACACAATAATCGACGGAAATACCACCGTCGGAGATTTGATGGATGCAGAATCAGGAACATTTAATATAACAATCGGTGATTTTTCGGGCAATTACGGTTGTTCTACAACATTATCAACTGTTCTCAATGACATAAACAATTCAGGAAACGGGTATACCGCATCAATTGTTGACGGAGTATTTTCCGTCAGCGGTAACGGACAATTCAATATCAGCGGAGAGTTGGGTCTGAAACTCTATGGCGAAAACGGGAGTACAACACACAATCCGACTTACACCTCCGATACGCTCTCAAGTACAACCTCCACAGTTGCCGACGGGAACACCACCCTCGCAGAACTCGGAGTTAATTCGGGGAACTTCAGAATCACCGATAAAAACGGGAATTTAATAACCACAATCAACATCACGGATAGTATGAAAATATCCGAATTGAATAGTAATCCTGATATTGATATATCAAGATATGGCACCTTTTCTATCACTGACGGCAAAGTCACAGTAACCCTAAACGGTGCATACAGACTTGAGGACGGTACTTCTAACCTGATTACAAAACTCAAACTCAATACATACACGGATAATACATCAATTCTTACCAATTCTTCAAGCCTTGCACAAATGGGATTTGGAGCAGGCGGTACGATTGAAGTAAGTATTGATGGCGTGGCTCAAACTCCAATCAACTTAGATGGGTTGAAGGGTATGTCAGATATTATCAACAGGCTTGGCGCTCTCGGAATTACGGCATCCGTATCGAACGGGAAATTTACTGCAACATCCGCACATGAATTTACTCTTGGCGGAAATCTCGGAAACTGGCTCATAACAGGCGGTACATACGATACTACCGAAGCAGGATACGCAACATCATCACCGCTTTCATATAACGTAAGTTCAAACGTATCAGACGCTACTAAAGTCGGAGATTTAATGGGTAACGGTACAAGCGGAACTGTCACGGTTTCCATAAACGACGGAGAAGCACAATCCCAAACATTCACCGCAGAACAAGATATGAGTGCTGTTATACAATGGCTGAATGAAACTCACGGAATAACCGCCTCTTTTGATGGAAACGGAAACTTTACCGCAACAGGTGATGTAAAATTCCGACTTGGCGGAACTATAATAGATGCATTACAAACTAACGGCACAAGTTATAACCATGTCGATACTCTTGAAGGTTATGATTCGGGAGATTTGTCATACACTACTACCGAACCTGCAAGTTTAGCAACAAAACTGAAAGAATTCGATATTACTTCGGGTACAATTAACATAGTCGATAAAGATAGTAATATTATAGGTACTGTTACCTTAGATGCAAACAATGATTTTAATGCGGTTAACAGTCAGTTACAAGGGTATGGTATTGTATTATCTTTTGACTCGAATCATAAAATAGTCGCAAATTCATCCAACAATTACAGAATTAGTGATGATACATCCAATTTTGTCGAAAAAACAGGATTAAATACTTGGAACGAAAATGTCGTAGAAGTTTCAGGCTCTACAAAACTTAAGCAAATCGGATTCGGTTCAGGCGGTACAATAGACGTAACTATCAACGGTGTGACCGAATCATATTACATCGACAATGGCGAAACTGATTTAAGCAGCATTTGTTCAGGTCTTGAAGCCTTTGTTTCTGAAAAATTCGTCGGAGTATCTGAGTTTAACGCATCAATAACCAACGGTATATTCACGGCAACTTCCGACCATAGTTTTACGCTTGGCGGGAATTTGGGCAATTATCTGACATCTAATGGAGTAAACGGATATCAAACAATCAGTGCAGGATACGCAACAAGCTCTCCTTTAACATATACCACAACATCTAAAATGTCAGGCTCCACTAAAATCGGAGATTTCATGGGTGACGGCGGAAACGGCACGCTGACGGTTTCCATAAATGACGGAGCAGAACAATCACAAACATTCACCGCAAATCAAGATATGAGTGATGTTATAGCATGGCTTGGAACTCACGGGATAACCGCATCCATCAATTCATCAACAGGCAAAATGACCGCAACAAGTACGGATAAATTCAGACTTGGCGGAACAATCGCCGATATTCTCGGCGGAAGTTATAACGACGACTACACCTATGTATCAGACGATTTGTCATGGTCACCGGCGGGTGATGTTACTATGGACACAACTCTCAAAGATTTGGGTATATCATCAGGAAATATAAACGTCATAGACGGTAGCGGAAATATCGTATCCCCACCAATAACCGTTGACGAAAACGACACTCTCACACAAGTCGCAGCAAAACTGCCATCTTATATGACTATGTCTTTGGGCTCAGATAAAAAAATAACCGTAACCGCAACGGGAAATTACAGGCTGGCAGATGATACATCCGATATGGTTTCTAAACTCGGTTTGACTACTTGGAACGAAATCGAAACCAATATTTCAGACACTACAAAACTTAATCAAATCGGATTCGGTTCAGGCGGTACGATTGATGTAACTATCAACGGTGTAACCGAATCATATTACATCAACAATGGCGAAACTAATTTAAGCAGCATTTGTTCAGGTCTTCATGACTTTGTTTCTGAAAAATTCGGAGTATCTGAGTTTAACGCATCAATAACCAACGGTAAATTCACTGCAACATCCGACCATGAATTTACTCTTGGCGGAAATCTCGGAAACTATCTTATCAGCGGTTCCGCAAACGGATATGTCACAACGGCGGATGGGTACAAAACCGAATCTCCGTTAATGACCGGCACTGATAATTATAGAGCAGAATCAGAAGAACTTGTATACAATACCGCAATGACAACCGAATCAACTCTTGAACAACTCGGACTCTCCTCAGGCGGAACTTTGAATGTAAACAAGGGCGGAAGTTATACACCTTATAATCTGGGTAAAGAAACAAAAATCCAAGATATAATTGATTTTCTTGCCCAAAACCATAAAATAACCGCATCAGTTGATTCAAACGGCAAGTTTACGGCAACATCTACCGACGAAACATTTACACTTTCGGGTACTATTGCAGATATTCTGACGCAGGGCGGAACGTACATAAATACTACAACAGGATATACTTCTGATCCGCTAAGTTATAACTCGAACGGTGCTGTTGATACATCTACAAAACTCACCGATTTAGGTGTAGCAACTGGTGATATTTATGTTATAGAAAACGATGTAGCAACAGGTAAGGACATCAGTATAACAAATGACACAACTATCGGACAGTTTTTCAATGCTCTAAGCGTATATGGAATGCAAGGTTCTATTGAAACAAATGCGGCTGGAGAATCTTTTATCAGAATAACCTCTGATACAAATACAAAACTTGTTAACGGAACTTCTGACCTCGTTACTAAACTCGGACTCAATGAAATCAGACAGGGTGATTTTACGGGAAATGTTATTTACTGGGATGATAATGCGACTTCAGGTCTTGTTACCGAAGATATGCTTATTACGTCGTTTGACAAGGGCGGCTTCTCGGCTGTCGGAACTCTGTCATTCCAAACCGGAACAGGTGATGATGCAGTTTCTCATACTATAACAATTACTGATAAGGATACCGTCGGGACTTTCTTGCAAAAGCTCAGGAACGAAGGAGTAAATGCAGAACTCGATAACGGAATTATTAAAATCTCCGCAGGGCTCGATACGATTACTCTCACCGGCGGAACTTCAGGACTCGTAAGCACAATAGGACTTGATGTACAAGATACAGATACTTATGCGCAAAGCTCTGAGGAATTGAAATATGAAGGTCTTTCTTCTTATTCTGCCGCTAACTATGCCGATGGAGATACTCTCTTGAGTACCGTAAACGTTACTGATGGTATGTTGAGTATTTATGTCGACGGCATCAGATGTTTTCTTGAGGTTGATTCTAATCAAAAATTCTCCGAGTTGTTCTCGGCAATTTCTGATGAAATCGCACTAAAAACAGGTTTGACCGCAAAAGTAGGATTCCTTGATAAAAACGGAGATGTCGTACAAAATCCGACAGCAGAAAATAACACAGGTGTTATATCAATTCTTGTGGAAGGCGACCACAAGGTAGTCGTCGGAGCATCTAACGACAAAACTAATTTCGCAACAATCGCTAACTTGGTTAATAGTAATGAAAACAATGTTACAGGTTCAAGAGCCTTGTTCAAAGTTAATGCAAGTTCTAAAATCACGGACTCAGGATTATTCAGGGCAGGAGATATAACCGAAGGCTCGTTCAAAATCGGAGATGCAACGTTCACCATTGATTCCGAAACCACAATAAGCGATTTGGTACAACAAATTAACAGAAGCGAAACTTCTTATGCTACTGCATACTGGGATTCACTCTCAGGTACTCTTGTTCTGCAATCAACTGAGACGGGAGAATCTCTCATAAATATAGAAGCTATTGACTCTAACTTTACAAACATAATGGGATTCACACAAACAAAAGATGGTGTAAAATCTTTGGTTACTGAAAATCAAAAACTGGGGTCAAATGCTCAAGTCAGAATTAACGGAACTGCTATAACCTGCGATAAAAACGTTATCAAAAGTGAAGTATCCAAAATAAAAGGACTCACTATTAACCTCAAAAATGTTTCGGCAGGCGAAACCGTTACTATTACAGTTGAACAAGATAAGGACAGTATATATAACGCAGTATCCGATACCATAGATGCATACAACGCCATGATGGAAGCTCTTAATAAAGAACTTGCAGATAGAGACTCTCTCGGCGGCGAATCTATTCTGAAACTAATGAGAAACAACCTTAAACGACTTATGACAAGTACTGTAAGCGGTACTTATGTTTACAGAAATATGTCAGCAGTAGGTATTTCAACAGGTGAAGCAAGAAATGATGTTTCTACGGATGTAACTTCCTTGATTATCGACAAAGATAAGTTTATGGACGCTCTGACAAATGATTCGGATGCGGTCAAAACTCTGCTCATTGGTTCTCAAGCTAATCCGGGCGTATTTTTACAAGCAAATAGTATCGTAACAAAAGCACTCTCAACAAGCGGATATTTCTCTAATGTGGAAAATACTCTCTCTAAAAATATAACAAACCTCGATAAGAAGATTTCTAAAACAACAATGTTTGTAGAAAATTACCGTGCAAGACTCGAAAAACAATTCAAATTGATGGAATCTACAATATCAGGTCTGCAAAATGCGTATGCAAACTTATTGAACGGATAACATGATTGAAGTTTTGCCCCATTTAGGCACTACTGCTATATTGTCATTCCGAACTTGTTTCCACTACTGTCCCGAATAATTTTACAAAAAGAGTTATAGGTCGGGTTTTAACCCGACGAAAGTAGTTGTGGGTGGGAAATGTAATAAACGTGGTATTTTAAATATAATGTAAAACCCATTCCCACCGAAATTTATTCAACTATATTGTCATTCCGAACTTGTTTCCACTGCTGTCCATGATAATTTTAGTAATAACTATCTGTAACGTAGAGTAGTTGCAGATTATAAGTTTAATAAACAGTGTCCGGACAGTATTTTATTATTTTATTACAGTCACTTAGTGAAACAGTAACAAGACGGGTATTGTCTGAGGGTTCGCAAGAAATAATCTTACGCTACAACATACACTACTCCCGAGTTTACCCGTCTGAGGTTGAACTTAGTGACTGTATTTAGTCGGCGGGTTT